>CAYNMI010000450.1:0-2001 GCA_964398095.1 uncultured Desulfobacca sp. | reverse complement strand
GTAACCGTAGGCCCACTTGGGCAGCATGGGCGTGTGCCCCGTCATGGTGCGGTACCGATGAAGGATGGTGTCAAAACCCGGGCCATAGATGAAGTAGTAGTCAATGGAGCGGCAGGCCAGCGACCGGAATGCGAGTAGCTGCGGGAAGCGGTTGTCCACGTAGGTGAGCGACGCGGTGTTCCAGAGGATGGCGTAACCTTTTGTGGAAAGCAGCAGTGGAATAGCGACATCCGTATTGTTTTGCGCCAACTCGACCGTGGCGCCGCGGTAATTGAAGAGGCCGCTCTGGTGCTGGCCCAGGCCGTAAATGGCTTCGGTGGCGTCGGGAGAGAAGCGGTCTGTTACGTGGTAGTAGGTCTTGCCGTCAATCTGTTCCGGCTTGTAGGTTCGCGGAACGGCGCGCCCTTCCCGCAGCAACGGAGCCCCGTCTGCTTGTTCGAAGACAACGTTTCCAGCGTTGAGCGAGAAGCGAACGCGAATTGCCGAGGTAGTCAGCGATGCCGTCTTTCCATCATTCGCGTACTGAAACTTTGCACCGGGGCAGGAAACTGACGATTTGAGCATCCAGGGCCTGGGCGAGGTGTCTGGCACGCCGTCAGGCGTCGTGACCACGTGGATTACCGAATCGCTGCAGACGGTGAGGTCGACGGTCTCGCGGCCCACAGTGGCATGCAGGCCGGATGCAGTCTGCCGCACAGCGATCTGGGGCATCTGAGGGCGCGACTGGCCAGGTATCTGCGAATAGCCGATCTGCGACAGACATGCACCGATCAGGATCAGGGCGAAATGCTTTTGGCGCCCCAGAATTTTAGCCAGTTCATTGCTTTGAATCATCATCAACTCCGCTCCTCGATTTTGTGAAATACCACGCGGGCCGGCCTACAACATTGCGACAATGCATCCATCCCGAGCGAAAGAATAGCCGCTGAAACAAACACGAACTATAGTAGACACTTTCGGCGGTAATCGCCTGAAACCTGTCTTGACAGTAACCCTGCAGCGATCGTCGCAACCGCCCCCCTCGGGATACTGCCTGCCTTCGATGTGGTTAGAAATCAGTTCCATTTTGCACTGATCAGGGCCTGTTTGAGGGCTCATGAGAAATGTAGGGGGGTTCTTTCTCTTTGGTCTAGCCGGCAACCGAACTTCCGGATGCGTCCAAACGATACCCGATTCCGGGATCGGTCCCACGCAAAGTAGATGATTATGGTCACCCATATGCCCTCGTGGTAATTCTGCTTTGCCGTTGGCGCGTTCGAAAATTTTGGCGCCTTGTCAGGTCAATTTGATGGTTGCGCAGTCATTTTATCGATTTATATCGCCCCTGAATACGATCAGTGATCGAAATCTGGCTCTCTGCCCGGGAACGCCAGAATCCGAGGGAGTGCCGATTCATTTATTCCGGAGCCCCGGCCCCGCTGGAAACGTGCAAGTTCAGCACATAACATCCCTGCAGAGAATTTAGCTCCATCCTCACCCACCAAAAATGGATTAATATGAACAAGCACTTCATCAGATATAACATCTTTTTCAAACCCGTGATGATCAATTACTATAAATTCAGAACCATGAACCTTTCCCTGTTTTATTGCCATCAAGTCTTCAGGAGAAGACCCATTGTCTGCAATTATTATAAGAGGCATCTTATTGGAGAACTTAGCCACATTTCTAAGAGAATTTGCTGTATCTCTTATAGAATCATCAAGCTCATAAAAAGGAGCCTGACAAGGAGCTCTTAGATAAAATTCCCAAGCCGCTTTCTCACTTGTATGTTGCTTTTCTATTAAAGGTATTATTGCTCTTTCAAGTGCAAAACCAGAACTATATCCATCGGTATCATTATGATGTCTAACAATAATTGGTCTGTCCTGTATTATTGCAAGCCTTATCTGCATAGCTGCTTCAATGAACCTATCCTTAAGTTTTACAAGTATTTGATCATTAACAAGAAATTCCGGAACATTTACCTTTGCTCTCTCCATCTCTATCTCTCTCATTGAA
>CAYNMI010000449.1:0-2002 GCA_964398095.1 uncultured Desulfobacca sp. | reverse complement strand
TTTTGGCGTCCTGAAGGCATTTCTCCAATCGCCGAACAAGAAATTCGTCGTGCTGATCCATTCCAGGGAGGATACCGAAACTCTCGGTGGGCTGATAGAGGAGGGGATGCTCGGACTGTTTCTGTGCGCCGCCCAGGAATACCCATCGGTCCAGTTTCGCACTTTGGCAATCGACTCAGATACCGACCTGCGCGTCGCCTTTGGCGGGGCTCTGGACCGAGGCTACACCATGGTGGAGATGATGCATCGGGATGGCAAAATCTTCACTTCGGAGGGGCGCGTCGCCCCGTCGGTCTTCAATGGTCCGGCAAGTCTGCATCTGAGCTCAGGAGACGTGGTAGTCATGTCCGGGGGCGCCGCGGGAATCACCGCCCACCTGGCCCGCAGCCTGGCGCCCTTCAGGCCCCGCCTGGTCTTTCTGGGGAGGACACCGCTTAATCCAGGCAGCAATCCCGTCAAGCCGCGCTCCGAGCTTGCGCCTGCTGAGGCCTTCACTGCCGACAACCGGGCCGTGGAGATGGCTCAGACCCTGGCGGATTTGCAGGCCGCCGGGATCGAGGCAACGTACCATACCTGCGATGTCACCGACCCCGAGGCGGTCCGGGCGATCCTGGGCGAGGTGGCAGGCCGCTATGGCAAAATCGACGGAATTATTCACGGGGCTGGAGTCCTCAGGGATGGTCTCCTCAGCCAACTGACCTTAGATGACCTCTCCATGGTCACGGACGTAAAATTTCTGGGGGCGTGGAATCTCTTCTCGGCAGCGGAGGGGATGGGCTTAAGGTTTTTCGTGGGCCTATCCTCGGGGGCGGCGATCCTGGGGAATCCTGGCCAGTCCAACTACGCGGCCGCCAACCGGATGATGTCGGCGCTCCTCAGATACCTGGGGCGGAAAAACGGTGCCATCCGGTTCAAAGCCTTGATGCTGCCTCCGGTCGAGGGGGCGGGCATGGCCGAGGATCCGGCGGTCCGGGAACTGATGCGGCGGAAGGGCGTGGCGTACATTCAGGTAAATGAGCTTGCCGGGCTTTTCTGCCGGGAACTCTTGGTAGCTCCGGCTGAGGACGATTGGGTGATGTTCATGCGGACCCTGCCACCCGTAAAAACGGCGCGGCTCAATGACACCATCCCCCCGACGCTCCTGGGAGAACTGGCTGGCGGCGCCGTGACCTTTAGCCCCGAGGATTTCCCCCTGATCGACCGCATCTCTTCGGTGGACCTGCGCCGGGAACAGTTGGGAGCCCTCAGAACCTTTTCCCGGGAGAAGGACCTGTGGCTCGAGGATCACCAACCCCTCAAGTTCGTCGAGCAGCCTCTGGTCTCGGCCGCCATGGTTCTGGAGACCTTCATGGAAGCCGCCCGGATGCTGTATCCCCACCTGCAGGTGCGAGGAGTTCGCCGGGTGCGTTTCCTGGACATGATCCAATGTCCACCGGGGGTGCCGCGGACTGCTAAGATCTCTTGCCGCCGAGCCGACCCCTCCCTGCGGGAGGTATGGTGCGAGGTCTCTCTCTCAACCCCGGAGCTCTCTCCCACCGGAAGATTGACGGACCGTTTCACCCCGCACTGCCAAGGCCAGGTGAGCCTCGATGGTGGGGGAGGCGATCTCGAGGAGGGGCTGACGGATTTTCCGGTCCGGCTGGGCGAACTGCAGACGCCGCCCATGGATCAGGCCCAGGTGCTTGCCTGGTACGAAGACCGCAGCGGCCTCAAGGGCAGGTATCGGGTAATAGAGGTGTTTGACGGCGCGGGTCCGGGAGTGGCGCGGGGCCGAACCACCTACCGGGAGTCCGGTGATTTCGCCCACTTGCGGAACGCCCGGTACCAATACTCTCCCTACCTTTTCGAAGCCCTGATGCAGTCGGCTTACTTCGCCATCGTCGCCATGGACCAGTCGGAGCAACGCTCCATGCTTCCCGTCGAGATCGGGGAAATGAGGTTTTTGCGACCATGCCGGGCGGGGGAACAGATAACCGTGGAGGCCCGCCTGCGGGCGCAGGAC
>CAYNMI010000448.1:0-2002 GCA_964398095.1 uncultured Desulfobacca sp. | reverse complement strand
TCTTCGGCGAATACGAAGCCCCGGCCCTGGTGTAAGGATAGTCAGGGCGGGGTTCCCCGCCCGCTTTTTCAATATTCGGTAGGGCGGGCGTCTCGCCCGCCACAAAAAAATGCAGGGTGGGCCCGGCCCACCATATTAGGAGAAAACAATGCCGGAAGAAAGAAAGATCAGGGTTTTGGCCGCCAAGCCCGGCCTGGATGGGCATGACCGGGGCGTCAAGGTCATCTGTGCCGCCTTGCGGGATGCCGGCATGGAAGTGATCTACACCGGCCTGCGCCAGACCCCGGAGCAGATCGTCGCCGCCGCCGTCCAGGAAGACGCCGACGTCATCGCCATGAGCGTCCTCTCCGGGGCCCACAACTATCTGTTCCCCCGGGTCATGGAACTGGTCAAGGAAAAGGGCATCGGCGATGTCCTGGTCATGGGGGGCGGTATTATCCCCGATGAAGATATTCCGCCCTTGAAGTCCGCCGGCATTGCCGCCATCTTCGGCCCCGGCACCGACACCAACGACATCATCGGCTTCATCCGGGAAAACGTCCGCAAAAACTGATAGGAGTTCTACCCGCATGGATTCTTACCGGATACCTCTGAGCGAAGCCGAGATGCCCCAGGAATGGTACAACATCATTCCCGACCTGCCCTCGCCCCTGCCGCCCTATCTCCACCCGGCCACCGGGGAGCCTATTACCCCGGACGATCTGGCGGCCATCTTTCCCCAGGCCCTGATTGAGCAGGAGGTCAGCCCCCAGCGCTGGATTCCCATTCCCGACGAGGTCCAGCGGGTCTATCACCTGTGGCGGCCCAGCCCTCTGCACCGGGCCCGCAACCTGGAGGCAGCCCTTAAGACCCCGGCCCGCATCTATTATAAAAACGAATCCGTCAGCCCCGCCGGCTCCCACAAGCCCAACACCGCGGTGGCCCAGGCTTACTACAACAAGGAGGCCGGCATCAAACGGCTGGCCACCGAAACCGGCGCCGGCCAGTGGGGTTGCGCCCTGGCCCTGGCCTGCAACTTCTTCCGTCTCGAATGCACCGTGTACATGGTCAAGGTGAGCTACCAGCAGAAGCCTTACCGCCGGTCCCTGATGCACATCTGGGGTTCCAGCGTCTATCCTTCCCCCACCGACCGCACCCAGGCGGGCCGGGATATTCTGGCCCGGGACCCGGAAACCTCCGGCAGCCTGGGCATGGCCATCTCCGAGGCGGTGGAGGACGCCGCCACCCACGACGACACCAACTATTCTTTGGGGAGCGTCCTCAACCACGTCATGCTGCACCAGACCATCGTCGGCCTGGAGACCAAAAAGCAACTGGCCCTGGCCGGGGAGTCCCCGGACGTCCTCATCGGCTGCGTCGGCGGCGGCAGCAACTATGCCGGCTTCTGCTTCCCCTTTGTGCCGGACAAGCTCAAGGGCCGGGACATCCGCTTCATCGCGGTGGAGCCCACCGCCTGCCCCACCCTCACCCGGGGGGCCTATACCTATGACTTCGGGGACACCACCGGCCTCACCCCCCTCATCATGATGTACACCCTGGGCCATTCCTTCGTGCCCTCGGGCATCCACGCCGGCGGCCTGCGCTACCACGGCGACGCCCCGCTGCTCTGCCAGTTGGTCCACGAAAAAGTCATCGAGGCCCGGGCCTATCCCCAGAACCCGGTCTTTGAGGCCGCCCGCCTCTTTGCCGAAACCGAGGGCATCATCCCGGCCCCGGAGACGGCCCACGCCATTCGGGCCGCGGTGGACGAAGCCATCGTGTGCAAAGAGACCAACCAGGCCAAATGCATTGTCTTCAATTTCTCCGGCCACGGCCACTTCGACCTGGCCGCGTACGACGCCTTCCTGGATGGCCAACTCAAAGACATCGAACTCGACCCCGACGAGATGATCAAAAAAGCCCTGGCGGAGCTGCCCCAGGTCAAGGGGAAGTGAGCCATAGGTGGCACAGGCTTTCCAGCCTGTGTACTGGCAAATTTTGTGGGGCGGGGTTCAACCCGCCC
>CAYNMI010000447.1:0-2004 GCA_964398095.1 uncultured Desulfobacca sp. | reverse complement strand
GGCCGGCCATCATCAGGAGCTGCTTGAAGAGCTGGGGCGACTGGGGCAGGGCGAAAAACTGCCCCTGCTGCACGCGGCTGGGCACCAGGTAATCCCGGGCGCCCTCCGGGGTGCTCTTGGTGAGGATGGGGGTCTCCACCTCGATGAAGCCCTGGCCGTTGAGAAACTGGCGGGTCACCTGGGCGGCCCGGTGCCGGAACAGGATGTTCTTCATGACGCTGCCGCGTCTGAGATCCAGGTAACGGTATTTTAACCGCAGGGCCTCGGAGATGTCCACCCGGTAGTCTTCCAACTCAAAGGGCGGGGTCTTGGATGCATTCAAAATGCGCAGTTCTTCCACCAGGACCTCGATCTCACCGGTGGGCAGATTGGGGTTGACCATGTCCGCGGGCCTGAGGTTCACCAGGCCCCGCACCGCGATGACGTACTCGTCCCGGAGCACCCCGGCCTTGACGTGGGTGTCGGGATTGACCTCCGGGTTGAAGACCACCTGGGTCAGCCCCTCCCGATCGCGCAGGTCCACGAAGATGAGGCCGCCGTGGTCCCGGCGCCGCTGCACCCAGCCCATGAGCACCACTTCGACGCCGTTGTCCGCGGCGCTGAGGGCGTTGCAAGAATGACTGCGGGTGAGACCTTCTAATGTGTCAAACACCTATCTTCCCTTCTCTCCCCTTTCCTCAAGGGGTGTGGGGGGGATTATTTAGCAGTTAGCGGTTAGTAAGGCTGATTTTGACTGTTTAGTGCTTGCCGCGCCCTGCTCACCTCATTAAAATCCCCCTAAATCCCCCTTTAAAAAAGGGGGACTTTAAACCGCCAGACTCCGGAACGCTCGCGGGGAAACCCGAGCATCAAGTATCTTCTGGTGGACCAATTTTCTTGAGCAAGTAATCCGCCAGGTCCTCAAACCGCACCGGCTCCTGGGTCACCACCAGCCGGCCGCCTTCGACTTCCGTGGCCGCCGCGGAGCTTCCGGCGGGGGTCACAACATTCCGCATGGGGCGCACCTGGGCCAGGCCCTCTGCCAGTTCCCGTTCCCCCAGGATGACCGCGTAGGCCGCGTTAAGGCGATCCGCCAGGGTCATTTGGGCCTTGAGGGACCGGCCCTCGAAATCCATCTCCGCGGCCAGGTTTTTGCGGCGCAGGTCCTGGACCAGGGTGAAGGCCCGCTCCCGGGCCGGCTCCCCCAGGGCCGCCACAAAGACGCGGTGCGGGGGGTCCTGGCCAAAATCCTGGGGCAGGACCTCCAGGAGGCGGTCCTGGCCGATGGCGAAGCCGATGGCGGGCAACTCCGGGCCGCCCAGTTCCCGGGCCAGGCCGTTATAGCGGCCGCCCCCGGCCACCGCGTCCTGGGCCCCCAGCCCCCCGGCCGCCACTTCGAAGGCGGTGCGGGTGTAGTAATCCAGGCCCCGGACCAGCTTGGGCTGCACCGTGTAAGCCACGTTGAAGCGGTCTAACAGCTCCAGCACCCGGGCGAAGTGGACGGCGCAATCATTACAGAGATAATCCCGGATCACCGGGGCGTTCTGCAAAATCGACTGGCAGTGGGCGCTCTTGCAGTCCAGGACCCGGAGGGGGTTGGTGGTGCGGCGGCGCTGGCAGTCGTCGCACAGGCCCTCCCGGTTGATGAGAAACAGCCCCAGGGCCGCCTTGAATTTCTTCTGGCATTCGGGGCAGCCCAGGGAATTGAGGAGCAGGCGCATCTCCCCCGGCAGCAGCCGTTTGAGGATGTGCATGAGGAGGAGGATGACCTCCACGTCCAGCTCGGGCGCGTCCACGCCGTAGGCCTCGCAGTTGATCTGGTAAAACTGGCGGAAGCGTCCCTTCTGGGGCCGCTCGTGGCGGAACATGGGCCCCAGGGTGTAGAACTTCTTGACCCCGGCGCCCTTGTCCAGGCGGTTTTCCAAGACGGCCCGGAGCACCGAGGCGGTGGCCTCGGGCCTAAGCGTCAGGGAATCGCCCTTGCGGTCGGGGAAGGTGTACATTTCCTTGGCCACGATGTCGGTT
>CAYNMI010000446.1:0-2010 GCA_964398095.1 uncultured Desulfobacca sp. | reverse complement strand
CATCCCCATGGCCGGCTTTCCCATCCACGCCGCCGCCAGCTACATTCCCCGCCTCCTGGAGCAGGGCTTCAAGGTGGTGGTCTGCGACCAGACTGAGGACCCGGCCCAGGCCAAGGGCCTGGTGCGCCGTGAGGTGACCCGCATCCTCACCCGGGGCACTGTGGTGGACCCCGCCGCCCTGGACGCCCGCACCGACAATTACCTGGCCGCGGTCACCTTTAAGGGACCCCGCTGGGGCCTGGCTTTTCTGGAGTTGTCCACCGGAGAATTCCGGCTCACCGAGGGGGAGGGCGCCGATGCCCTGGCCGATGAGCTCTGGCGCCTGAAACCCGCCGAACTGGTGGTCCCGGATAATCAGGACCCGGCCCTCCTGGCCCCGGCCCTGGCCCCCTTCGACACCCCGCCCATCCAGCGCCGCCTGTCGGCCTATGCCTTCGAGCCCGACGCCGCCCGCCGGGAGGTGGGCCGCGCCCTGGGCACCCTATTCCTGGACGGCTTCGGCCTGGACGACCACCACCTGGGGGTGGCCGCGGCCGGGGCCATCCTGCGCTATCTCAAGGATTCCTACACCCCCGCCCTCCCCCACCTGGACCGCCTTCTGGCCTACCGCCGGGACGATTTTTTGGACCTGGATGAGGCCACCCTGCGCCACCTGGAGATCTTCGAAACCTGGCGCAGCCGCTCCCGCCAGGGCTCCCTCCTGGACACCCTGGACGACACCGTCACCCCCATGGGCGCCCGCCGCCTCAGCCGCTGGCTGCGCTATCCCCTCCAGGATTTGGCCCAAATCGACGCCCGCCTGGACGCGGTGGAATTCTTCAAGAATAACGGCCTCCTGCGCCAGCGCTGGCGCCAGACCCTGAAAGGCCTGGGCGATCTGGAGCGCCTCACCGCCCGCCTCGCCTTGGAGCAGGCCACCCCCCGGGAAGTGGGCGCCGTGCGCGAGGCCCTGGCCCGGGTCCCCCTCCTCCAGGCCCTGCTCCCGGATACCCTTCCGGCCCTGGTGGCGGAGGTCGCGGCCGACCTGGACGCCCTCCCCGGCCTCCAGGACCTCATCGCCCGGGCCCTGGTGGACGACCCCCCCGCCGCCCTGGCCGCCGGCGGCATCTTCCGGGAGGGCTACGACCCCGAGCTCGACGAACTCCTCACCCTCACCCGGGAGGGCAAGGATTGGATCGCCCGCCTGGAGGCCAGCGAACGCGCCAAAACCGGCATCAACTCCCTGAAGGTGCGCTACAACAAGGTCTTCGGCTATTACCTGGAGGTCTCCCGGGCCAACCTCCACCTGGTGCCCCCCGACTACATCCGCAAGCAGACCCTGGTGAACGCCGAGCGCTTCATCACCGCCGACCTGAAGGAGTATGAGTCCCGGGTCCTGGGGGCCGAAGAGGCCCGCCTCAAGCGGGAAGTGGAACTCTTTCTGGACCTGCGCCGCCGCCTGGGGGAGGATGTCCCCCGCCTCAAGCAGGTGGCCCGGGCCCTGGGGATTCTGGACGTCTGCGCCGCCCTGGCCGAAGTGGCCGCGGTGCGCCGCTATCACCGGCCCCGGTTGGTGGCCGCCCCCACCCTCTTGATCACCCAGGGCCGCCACCCGGTCATCGAACGCCTCCTGCCCGAGGGCGCCTTCGTGCCCAACGATATCGCCCTGGACCCCGACTCCCAGGTGCTCATCGTCACCGGCCCCAACATGAGCGGCAAATCCACCATCCTGCGCCAGGTGGCCCTCATCACCCTCCTGGCCCACCTGGGCAGCTTCGTCCCCGCCGCCGCCGCCGACATCGGCCTCACCGACCGCATCTTCACCCGGGTGGGGGCCGTGGATGACATCGGCCGGGGCCAGAGCACCTTTTTGGTGGAGATGCACGAAACCGCCCGCATCCTGCACCAGGCCACCCCCCGCAGCCTGGTGATCCTGGACGAGATCGGCCGGGGCACCTCCACCTTCGACGGCCTGGCCCTGGCCTGGGCCGTGGCCGAACACCTCCACGACCTGGCCGGCGCCGGGGTCAA
>CAYNMI010000445.1:0-2011 GCA_964398095.1 uncultured Desulfobacca sp. | reverse complement strand
ACCAGAACCGACTCCCACAACCGCCTCCTGGGCACCCTGGAGCTGGGTTTTTCCCCGTGGGCCAAGACCGATGCCACCCTGAGGTACAGCCGCCGGGATATCTTTGACCAGGAGGCTTACCTGTTCCCTCGCCTCTACCAGTCGGTGCTCAATCTGACGGAGGCCCGGGTCACCACGTATCACCAGGTGGACCTGGCCTACAATCACCAGATCCACCCCGGTCTGGACTGGCGGGGCAATATCGGGGGCGCCTTCTATTCCGATGAAAACCGGCGCCTCACTCTGTACCAGGGCCTGAGGTGGCAGGCCGTGGGCCAACCCCGGATGCACCTGGAGTTCACGCCCCATTACTTCCTGGCCGCCTATAGCCAGCAGCATGAGGCTTATTTCAGCCCTGGAACCTACCATGCCATCGGTTTGGCGGTGAATTTCGACCGGCAAATCTATCGCCTGCCCACCCTGATTCTCCAGGGCACGGCGCAGGCGGTGGGCCAGCATGGGGATTGGGGCCCGAGTCTCCAGGGGATGGCGGCCCTGGAATGGGAGTTCGTCCAGAATTTTTACATGGACGTCCATGCCTTCTATTTCCGGGAGTGGGTGGATGACTACCGGCTCTTTACCGCGGGGGCGTCATTCCGCTGGAGGTTTTAGATTGATTGGTGCGCAGTGCGCACCCTACGAGGAACCAGGAAAATTAGTCGGTATGGTAGGACGGCCATCCCCGGCCGCCTTTAGTCGACGGGCGCGGAGGCCCACCCCACCGGGTTATTATCCATAAACTTTCAATTATCGGCGATTGCTATGCTGATCATTTCCGTGGGCCAGCGCCCCTTCCTGCGGCTTAAATTCATCATCTTCCTGACGCTTGGCCTTCTGATTTTTACCGGCTGCGCCGAGGTGACCCAGCCCACCCCCACGGGGCCCCAGATTGAGGCCGCCCAACTGGCCGCCGCCCGGCGCCACCCTTATCTCTCCTGGTCCCGGGAGCGGGTTTCCCGGGTCTTTCTCCGCCTGCTGCCCTGGCTGCCCCAGACCCAGGGCCGCACCTATCCCTTCCTCGGGTTCAACTGGTGGATCACTGCCACCGGCAAAGTGGCGGTGGACCAGGTCTGGTATCCCTCCCCGGCCCGGGAGGCCGAGCTGAAGCAGGGTGATATTATCCTGAAGAAACGCGGCCTGAAACCAGGCGATGTTATTTTAGCCGTGAATAATTGGCCCATACCCACCGAGACGGCGGCCTGGGATGAGGCCATAAAAACCACGCGGGATATCTTCAAAGATTTCCTCTTTATGCTCCCCATGTATAGTTATAAGAGATATCCATCTAGTCGCGTCCAGCAGTTGGTCTATATGTATTTTCCCGGGGAACTGTTGCCCGCCGTTATGCTGGACTTAAAGAATATCAGCATTGAGGCCCGGGGGCGCTACTTGACGGGACCGGTGGAGTTGTTAATTCAGCGGGATGACCAAACCATGACCGCGACCATGTATCCCCAGATGCTGCCGGCGGAATATGCCATTCTGGTGGACACCAAAGACCGCAGCATTAATGCCTGCGCCGCGCCGGGAAAAATCATTCTGACCCAACGACTGGTGAGTTTCTGCCTCAATGATGATGAACTGGCCCTGGTGGTGGGGCACGAGATGGCGCATCAGGTCCTGGGCCACCTCATAAGAGGCGCGGCGCATCAGGAGATCGCGCAGTTTATGGGCGAGGCCTTCACCGCCTTCAGCACCCTCTCTCTCAACCGGCTCCTGGATTGGCGCCACGCCAGGGTGTCGCCGAACGTGCGCCGGGTCGCCGGAGATGCGGTGGTCAGCGTGTTTTCCCGGGAGGATGAGCGGGAAGCGGATATCTACGGGGCCTGGTTCGCTTTTCAGGCCGGATATAATATCGACAAAGGGTTGGCCGTTTGGGAAAGGATGGCCGCGGTGGTGGATCATGATCCCTTTAATCGCACTTATTTCACCGATTCCCACCCCCCGTCCCTGGAGCGTATGGCCCGCCTGA
>CAYNMI010000444.1:0-2023 GCA_964398095.1 uncultured Desulfobacca sp. | reverse complement strand
GCGGATGGGGATCAGGGCCCGCCAGGCCCGGGCCAGGGTCACGTGGACCAGCACCGCCAGAGTCGCCAGGACCACCACCTGCGGGCTCTCGGGTAACAGCACCATGACAAAGCTGCCCACCAACAGGAACAGCTTGGTGCGCGGATCGAGGCGGCGGATGCAGGTGAGGTCCGCCTGAGCCCGGGGAAGATTATTTTCTTGCATCGGGGCTTAACTTTTCCGAAAATCAGACTCTAAAAGATATAATTCATTTTTCCAAGGAACGGTGTAATGGTTAAATACGTGGTCCTAATTTTGATCTTACTGGATGTGATCCTCAATGTCACCGGGCAGTTGTCATTAAAATACGGCATGAACAAAATCGGCAATTTTTCCCTCTCCCTGTCGACCCTGCCCCCCGTCTTCCTCAAAGCGGCCACCAATATCTACGTGCTCCTGGGACTTGTCTGCTATGGCATGGGGTTCATGGTCTGGCTCATCGTGCTGTCCAAAGCGGAAGTCAGCTACGCCTATCCGTTGATCAGCCTGGGATATGTCTTCACCGCCATCCTGGCCCGGGCCTTGTTCGGCGAAACGGTGGGCGCCACCCGCCTGGCGGGCATCTGCATCACCTGTTTAGGGGTATTCTTGATTGCCCGGAGTTGACCGGGCGGACGGAAATTGGCGGGACCAGGGGCCCGGGCTTACTCCTGGGGCAAGCCGGTTGGCGGCTCTCCTGGCAGTCAGGCAGGTGGGGTTTCCGGGGAAGTGAAATGGGGACGGCAGCCCGGCGAGTCAAGAGACGCCAATGCCGCGGTCGCGAGTTCCAGAATACCGGCCAGACCTAAGACGAACGCAGACGGTCCAGCAAGGAGCCTCCGGGCGACTCCGCCGGGTCCTCCTCGGTGGAGCGCGGCGGCCCGTCTTCCGGCGATACCCAGGCGACGTTTTTTTTATTTATTATCAATACCCTGCCGCTTTTGCCTTCCGCCGTGGCGTCAAACACCACGACAAAAGGGGTGGTGAGCTTGGTGAAGATATCGCTCACCCTATCGATCACCGCCTCATCATGATACAGATTGATCTTTCCATGGACCAGGGAGCCGTCAACCATCTTGATGGTAACCTTGCGGGCATCAAGCTTTCTGCTGAGGATCCTAACCGTCATCTTCGCCCTCACGGCGGCCAGGGCTTCGCAGCGGAGCACCGCCCTACCGCTTAAACCGCAGTTCTCTCCAGGTTTCCGCCTGGAGGACATGCCAGGCCGCGAGGGGGGGAATAAAACCAGGTCGCCATCCATAAGTGGCCCAGACGTCTCGCCTGGACCGCCGCGGGCTGAAGCCGGCGGTCACCCATAATCGCTTGGTGATCGCTGCTGCCTGATCCCCCCGCGCCACACCCGACGCTAAACTTATCGGCAAGATATCGTCTTTTCTCAAGAATCCCGGGGACGATCCGGCGATGGGACGCGGCAGGCGGGAGAACGCCCGCCTGGAAAGCGGCATGAGAGGTCAGGCCCCGAAAGGCCGGTTTAAAGCGATTGCCAAAAATTCCTTCTGAGGCTGATTATTAAATCCCCCCAAATCCCCCTTGGTCAAAGGGGGATTTTTAAAGGATTTTCGCTAACTTCCCACCTTTGGAAAAGGGGGGTTGGGGAGGGATTTGGTTCTTTGAGCCTGCGAGATAAGGGAAAAAACTTTCGGAATATCCCAGTTTATGATAGCAGTATTTGCAATCTTGGCCTCAATAATTATATAATAAATTAACTTTAATGTCATTAAATTTGGTGATATGGTGATGTGGGTATTCACTCATACCGTTTATAAGGATAACTGCCGATGTTCAAATTGACAATTCCTGATGAAGATGAACAATATCTTACGAAATTATTTTCACTAAAACCAGAGTTAAGAGATGTTTTTCTTAAAAAAATAGAAGACCCTACCAATATTTCTAAATTGAGCGATTTTGCAAAATATTTGCAGGACGAAACAGGTGTTGATCATGATACATCCGATGAAATAATGCGCGTTTTATTTACAAT
>CAYNMI010000443.1:0-2027 GCA_964398095.1 uncultured Desulfobacca sp. | reverse complement strand
AGGCGCTGAAATCGTCTATAACGTAAAGTATGCGGCCTTACTGGCATAATCTGTTCCGGAGCCTCCAGGGGACGGCGGACGCCGGTCCGCCTCCCGGCCCGGTCGTCAGGGCGGGGGCCGCCCTCCTGGCCCGGCTCTACGGCCTGGGGGCCGGGTGGCGGCGCACCCTCTATGCCCGGGGCGTGCTCCGGACGAAGAAACTGCCGGCCCCGGTGGTAAGCGTGGGGAACCTCACCGTGGGCGGCACCGGCAAGACCCCGGTGGTGGCCTGCCTGGCCCGCCTGCTGCAGGACCAGGGCCGGCGGGTGGCCATCCTCAGCCGGGGCTACGGCGGCCGGGCCCGGGACGTCACCCGGCTGTCCGACGGCGAACGCCTTTATCAGAAGCCCCCCGACGTCGGCGAAGAACCTTACTGGCTGGCCCGCACCCTGCCCGGGGTGGCGGTGTACACCGGCGCCTGCCGTTATGCCGCGGGGCTGGCCGCCTGGGAGGAGGTCCATCCGGACCTCTTCCTGCTGGACGACGGCTTCCAGCATTTTCAACTCCACCGGGACCTGGACCTGGTGCTCCTGGACGCGGCCTCCCCCTTCGGCAACGGCCATTTGCTGCCCCGCGGCCCCTTGCGGGAGCCCCGGGCCGCCTTGAACGCCGCTCAGGTTATCCTCCTGACCCGGTTTGTGCCGGAGCGCCACCAGGGGGAGCTTGAAACCATCAAAACGATTTTCCCGGACAAAACCGTGTTGACCGCCGCCATCGCCCCGGGGCGCGTCACGTCGTATCCCGGGGGACAGGCCGAGGCCCCCGCAGCCATGCGTCACCAGCCCCTGGCGGCCTTTGCCGGCCTGGCCCGCCCGGAGGTATTCCTGGCGACCTTGCAGGAACTGGAGGTGGACCTGAAAAGCTTCCAGGCCTTTCCCGACCACCATGCCTACAGCCCCCGGGAAGTGCAGGGCCTGGCCGACGCCGCCCGGTCCCTGGGGGCCGGGGCCCTCATCACCACCAGCAAGGATTGGGCCCGCCTGGGAGAGCGCTGGGACGCGGACCTGCTCCTGTGGGTCCTGGAAGTGGAGGCCCGGCTGGCGGAACCCGAGCGCCTTCTGGCGCTCCTGGACCAGAGTCGGCCGGGGTAAGAGGACCCCACTGCCTTTTTTATGGAGCCGGCCTCCGGGCCCGCCGCCTTGGTCAGCTTCCGGCGTCTCTTCTCAGGCTCCCCCTACCTTATCCGGCAAAAATGTTTTACAATACCTCAGCAGCTACATCCGGCAAACCCCGCAGCGAGGGCGAGGCGCCCGGCGTCCACCCCTCGCATATAACTGACGCTTCCATGGAAAAGTCTCACACGCTTAAAAATCTGCCCCTGCCTCCCGAAGTCCGGCAGCGGTATCAGCAGTTGCAAGTCTCCCGCCGGTTTAACCGGGACCCTGAGGTAGTGCGGCGCATCCTGGTGCGCGCCCCCAACTGGGTCGGGGATGCGGTCATGAGCCTTTCGGTCCTGTCCGGGCTGCGGCGGCTCTTCCCCCTGGCGGAACTCACCGTGCTGGCGGCCCACCGGGTGGCGCCGCTCTTTACGGCCCAGCCCGGAGTCACCGAGATCATCCGCTACCCGTCGGGCCGGGGCAAGTGGCAGGTCCTGTGGGAGCTGCGGGGGCGCTTCGACGTGGCCCTGGCCCTGCCCAACTCCATGGAAAGCGCCCTGGGATTATGGCTGGTGGGGGTGCCGTCCCGGGTGGGTTATAACACTGATGCCCGCCGCCTCTTCCTCAAGGAGGCCGTGTCCGGCCGCCAACAACTCGCCGGTTTGCACACCGTCTTTTATTTCCTCGGCTTGCTCAAGGCCCTGGGGGGCGTGGCCACCTTTACACCCCCGACCCTCTTTCTTACGCCGGAGGAAGAGGTCATCGGGGGCAGGTTATTGGCGGAGGCCAACCTCCCCGGCCAGGGTCCCTGGGTGGGATTGAGCCCCGGCGCGGCCTACGGCCCGGCCAAACGCTGGGAGCCTTCGCGCTTCGCGGCCCTGGGCCGGGAAC
>CAYNMI010000442.1:0-2028 GCA_964398095.1 uncultured Desulfobacca sp. | reverse complement strand
GGGGTGGTGGGGGCTTCCAACGCCCTGAAGATCGCCAAGGAGATGGGGCTCGACCCGGAGATTTTGGCCATGGCCGAAGGCTATCTCAACCAGGACGAACTCCGGGCCTACCGGCTGCTGGCCTCGGTGGAGGCGGCCCAGCAGCACCTGGCCCACCAGGAGATGGAACTGAAACAGCGGGAGGCGGAACTGGAGCGTTCCGCCGGGGAACTTCAGGCGCGCCAGGCCGAGCTGGAAGCGGAGCGCACCCGGCTGGTGAGCGAAGCCAAACAGGCGGCCCTGGCCCGCATCAAGGAGGCCGAAGCCGAATTTAAGAAAATTCTGAAACGCCTGAAAAGCGCCGAGGAACCCTGGGGCCGCTTGCGCCAGGAGTTTTCCGGGCGCCAGGCGGAACTTATGGCGGACCTGGCCCCCCAACCCGCCCCGGCCCCGGCGGAGCAACCCCGCTTCCGCCCCGAGCAGCAGGTCTTTTTGGCGGCCCTGGGCCTGACCGGCAAGGTCTTGGCCGTGGATTCCCGGGACGGCCGCCTGGAGGTCCAGGCGAGAAACGTCAAGCTCCGGGTGAGCCCGGAGGAGGTCACCCCGGTGGGCGGCGAGGCCGGCAAGGCCATCCGCGGCGGCACCGCCTCGGGCTACCACCGCGCCCCGGCCTGGCTCCCCAGCCTGAATTTGGTGGGCCTGCGCGTCGATGAGGCCCTGCCCCTGGTGGACCGGCTCATCGACCAGGCGGTGCTCCACGGCACCGAAAAGGTGGACATCATCCACGGCGTCGGCACCGGCCGCCTCAAGCGGGCCGTCTGGGACCACCTGAAGCACCACACTCTGGTGAAGGATTTGCATGCGGATGCCAATCCCGGGGTGACGGTGGTGGATTTAAAAGAATAGGGGAAAAAGGGGAAAAGGGGAAAATGTAGGGTGGGCACTGCCCGCCATTAAGGCGGCAGGCCCGGACGCCCGCCCGTTTCTCGTTCCCAAGCTCCTGCTTGGGAACGCCCTTGCACCCAAAGATCTGCTTTGGACAGATTGAAATGAGAACGCGGTATAAAATTATTGACACTGACAAAATTTACTTCATTACTTCAACCATAATAGAATGGCTGCCGGTTTTCACCAGGAAACCCTATTTTGAGGTCTTGATAGATTCCTTTAATTATTCACGAACCAACAAAGGATTGAAGATATATGCATATGTGATGATGGACAATCATTTCCATCTCATCTGTCAGGGGGACAATTTAGGGAAGATTATCAAAGAGATTAAAAGTCACTCGGCCAGGGAAATCATAAAACTGGCTGAGCAAGACCATAAGACCTGGTTGCTGAACCAGTTGAGTTTTTACAAGCTTAAGCACAAAGTTGGCAGCAGCCATCAGGTATGGCAGGAAGGGAATCATCCCAAGCAGATCAGTTTAGAAGAGATGCTCCGCCAGAAGATGGATTACCTGCATCATAACCCGGTGAGGGCGGGACTGGCGGATAAACCGGAGGATTGGCCATATTCCAGCGCCCGGAATTGGGCCGGGATGCAGGGAACGTTGGAAATTGATCTTCTGGAGATTTAGACACTGCGCCAAGCAGAGCTTGGCGGGCAAGGGCGTTCCCAAGCAGGAGCTTGGGAACGAGGGGATAACCCCCTCCCACCGTGGGGAGGGGGAATAAAGGATGGCGGGCACGGAGGCCCGCCCCACCACTAATAACTAACAACTAACAACTGACCACTGACCACTGGCAACTGGCAACTGCTTATGGCATTCATCCCCGAAGACAAGCTCCTGGAGATCAAAGACGCCGCCTCCATCGAAGAGGTGGTGGGCCAGTACGTCAAATTGACCCAAAAGGGCCGAAATCTTCTGGGGCTGTGCCCGTTCCACTCCGAGACCAAGCCGTCCTTCACGGTGGCCCCGGAGAAGGGCATCTTTTACTGTTTCGGCTGCGGCGCCGGGGGGAACGTCATCTCCTTTATTATGCAGTATCACCGCCTGAGCTTCCCCGAGGCGGCCCAGGAACTGGCCCGGCGCTACGGCATTC
>CAYNMI010000441.1:0-2030 GCA_964398095.1 uncultured Desulfobacca sp. | reverse complement strand
ACAACTACTGCCGGGCGTCCCACGCCGAGGCCAACGCCATCGCCCAGGCGGCCCGGTACGGGGTGGCCATCAAGGGCGCGACCCTGTATGTCACCTTGCAGCCCTGTTTCGTGTGCATTAAGCTCTTGGCCACGGCCCAGATCAAGCGGGTCTACTTTGAGCTGGCCTACGGGTCCAAGGACGCGGCCCGGGACCGGTTCTGGCAGGAGGCGGTGGCCGCGGCGGGCTTTGAGGCCTTTGAGGAGTTGCCCATCACGCCCGCGGCCCTGGAGTTTATCCTGCCGAGCCTGACGGGGGTGACTTCGGAGCGGCGCCTGGCGGCCACCGCCGCCGCGGAAGCGCCCCAATTCGTGGGGGTGGTGGAGTCGGAGTGAGGGCGCGAAGAAAAATATGCCCCCTGTCATTGGCCGTCAGTTAAAAAAAAGTGTTGCTAATTATATGAAATATTGGCATAAAAAAGTAACATACTGAGATAACATATTTTCCTGACCGGTTAGGGGGCCGGAAGGCACCGGCAAGCAGCCCGCCCCCTGACCTTAAGAAAACCATGGCCAAGAGCGAGACCCCGAAAAAAAAGAGCAATGCCCGGAAGCCCAGGGCCGCGGCTCCTAAGCCTAAGGCCAAGGACGCGTCTAAGGCCAAGGCGGCGCCGGCGCCGGCGCCCGAAGCCTCCTGGCCGGCGCGGCTGGGCCACGAAATGGCCGCGGTGCTGCTGTTGGGGCTGGCGGGGTTTTTCCTGCTGGCCTTGGGGAGCCATACCCCCAGCGACCCCCAGGGGCTGATGGCGATGTGGCGGGCCGCGGCGGTGCACAACGCCGCGGGCAAGACCGGCGCCCTGATCGCGGCTTACCTGATCTGGGGGCTGGGGCTGGCGGCCTTCTGGTTGCCGGCGATGTTTTTGGGCCTGGCCTGGCAATCCCACCACGAGGGGCTGGATGATCTGGGCGGGCTCCAGGCCGTCTCGGGCCTGGGGGTCATCCTGGCCTCGGCGGGGCTCTTGTCCCTGGGTTGGCCGGCGGTGACCTGGGGCGGCCACTGGATATATAGCGGCGGGGGCCTGGGGAAACTCATCGCCGGGCTGCTGCGCGCCAGCCTCAATCCCACGGGCGCGGCCCTGGCCCTGATTCTGGTCCTGCTGGTCAGCATCATGGGAGCCACCCGTCTGTCCTACGTGGGGCTCATGGCCCTCCTGGGCCAGGGGTTAAGGGGGATCTGGGGCCGGGGCTGGCGGCGGGAAGAGGAATTGCCGGAGGCGCCCCCCTACCACCCCCGGCGGCCCGCCATCGGACGCCGGATCGTCACCCAGCCCCAGACCGGGACGGAGGCGGAAGGGCCCGTGCTGACGCCGCCGGTGAGCGCGCCGCCGCCCCCGGCCGCGGAGGCCGCGGCTCCCAAATCCCGAAAGGCCGCACCCAGTTCCGGGGATTATACCCTGCCGAGCCTGGACCTCCTGGACCCGTCGCCGCCCTGGAATCACCAGGTGCAGGAAAACGCCATGCTGGCCCAGGCCCAAAGGCTGGAAGACACCTTGCGCCATTTCGGGGTGGAGGGCCGGGTGACCGCCATCATGACCGGGCCGGTGGTGAGCCGCTTCGAATACGAACCGGCCCTGGGAGTCAAGATCAGCAAGATCACCGGGCTGGCGGACGACCTGGCCCTGGCCCTGAAGGCCCTGTCCATCCGCATCGTGGCGCCGGTGCCGGGGAAAGGGGTGCTGGGCATCGAGGTGCCCAACCCCAAGCGCCAGGTGGTGGCCCTCAGGGAGATTCTGGCGGAGGGGGCCTATCAGAAGTCCGCCTCCCGCCTGACCCTGGCCCTGGGCAAAGACATCATGGGCACCCCGGTGGTCACGGACCTGGCCAAGATGCCCCACCTCCTCATCGCCGGGGCCACGGGCAGCGGCAAGAGCGTGGGCCTCAACGCCATGATCCTGAGCATCCTCTTCAAGGCCACCCCGGAGGAGGTGCGCTTCCTTCTGGTGGACCCCAAGCGCATCGAGCTCTCCATGTACGAAAACATCCCCCACCTGC
>CAYNMI010000440.1:0-2048 GCA_964398095.1 uncultured Desulfobacca sp. | reverse complement strand
TGGCCAGGCGCATGGCGTTGTAAATGGTTTCGCCGTCGTCGCTGGCAATGATCATGAGGAGCTTCATATTCCCCTCCCTGGATTATACAAGTCCGACTTCCCTTTTCGCCCTTTCCCCTTTTCCCCTTTTACCCTATTTGCTCCGGGGATGGGCCTTATCGTACTCCTCCATCAGGTAATCCAGGTTGAGATGGGTATAACGCCCGGTGGTGGAGATGGAGGCGTGCCCCAGCAATTCCTGGACGGACCTAAGATCCGCCTGGCCCTCCAACAGGTGGGTGGCGAAGCTGTGCCGCAGGCCGTGGGGCGTCAGGCCCGGGGAGAGGCCCGAGAGCCGCACCCACTTGGCCACCACCCGGGCCACCCCCCGGGTGGACAGGCGCCGTCCCCGGGAACTGATGAACAGGGCGGTTTCGTCCCCGGTGCCCTGCTGCTCCAGAGAGCGCCGCCGCAGGGGCAGATAGGCCGCCAACGCGGCCTTGGCCGGCTCGCCCAGAAAGGCCAGGCGCTCCTTGCTGCCTTTGCCCCAGACCCTGAGGACCCCCGGCGCCAGGTCCACGTCCCCCAGGTTGAGCCCGGCCAGTTCCGCCAGGCGCAGTCCGCCGCCGTAGAAGACCTCCAGAATAGCCCGGTCCCGGCAGCTCCCGAAATCATCGCCCCGGGGGGCGTCCAAGAGGTGAAAGGCCTCGTCCACGCTCAAATAATGGGGCAGGGGCTTTTCCAGCTTGGGGCTGGGGGCCAGCTTGGCCGGGTTCTGGGCCAGGACCCCCCGGCGCTGCAAATATTTAAAGAAGGTGCGCAGGGCCGAGAGCTTCCGGGCCACCGTGGTCTTGCGGTTTTTCTGCAAAGTCGCGGCCAGAAAGACCCGCAGGTCCTGGTAGGTCAAGTTTTCCAGGGCCAGGTCTTCCCGGAGACCGGCGCAGAACTCCAGAAACTGGGTGAGGTCCAGGCGATAGTTCCGCAGGGTGTGGGGCGACATCTGCCGCTCCACTTTGAGATACCGCAGGAAATCTTCCAGATAAGTGCCGCCGCGCCTCACCATGGCAGTCCCGGGAATGGCTTTCCCAGCCTTTAAGTTTAATTCGATTAAAATATTTATGTTATCATGAACCTGCCGCAATGCCAAAAATTATCGCCACCCGGCGCCGGGAAGACCGGGGATCAGGCGGTGAACCGAGGCCCTTCGGGCGGCGGCCCAGGGCAAGCAAAGCCGGTCGGGGTTTGGGGACCAGCCAACGCCAAGGGGCGCTGCAGGCAGCGCCCCTTCAGAGGCCGGCGGTGAGACCGCCAGAGCTTCTTTCCCCCTCCGCCTCAGTTCGTCAGCACCCGGGTGCGGGTGGGGGATTCCAGAACGGCGTCGATTTCGGCGGTCAATTTCTGGCGCTCCGGGTTGTTGAACCAGTCCTGCCATTGCGCCAGGGATTCCCAGGAGCTGATCACCAGGTAATAATTAGGGTCATCCACCCCATGCAGGGTCTCGCCGCTGATATAGCCGGGCTGCTGCATGGCCAAAACCCGGAGTTGGCGCAACAGGCGCACGATTTGGCCCACGTTCTGTCCGCGAATCGTCCTTTCCATCAACACCTTGACCATGTGCCCCTCCTTTTGGGTGAATGGGGTTTGATGAAATACCGGGCTCCCGCCGGGCCCCCGGGGCGAGGGCAGGTCCGGGGAGGGGTCCACTGCCGCACGAATCTGGTTCTTCTTTAAAATATACCAGATACGCCCGAAGTTCAACGGGGAATAGCAGGCGGGGCGCTTGAGCGTTCACCGTCTCTGTGTTATGATGATGCGGGGGAAGTGGGTACGCATGGTCAATTTAGCCGAACTGCGGGAATTCCTGGATAAGCAGGAAGAGGGCTGGCTGTCGCCTTATGCCACCAGGAGCGTTCAGGCCATTCGCCGGTGCTATGAAGAGCGCATCGCCGAGGGCCACCGCCAGAACTTCGCGGTGGACGCGGACCGCATCCTCCACTCCCGGGCTTACACCCGTTACATCGATAAAACCCAGGTCTTTTACCTCATCAGCCACGAACATATCAGCCACC
>CAYNMI010000439.1:0-2065 GCA_964398095.1 uncultured Desulfobacca sp. | reverse complement strand
CCGCACCGCCTCGATGGCGATGGGGTCTTCCGGCCGGGCGAACAGGCTGTTCAAATCTTCTAGTGCAATTTCGCGCATCTTTTCCATAAAAGGCTTATCCTCAGGACTTCTCCTTGTCCTTTTTCAGCAGCTCCACATTGAGCGCCAGGCTCTTGAGCTCCCGCACCAGGACGTTGAAGGATTCGGGCAACCCCGCCTCCAAATCGTATTCGCCTTTGAAGATCTTTTCATACATGCGGGTGCGCCCGGCCACGTCGTCCGATTTCACCGTCAGGAATTCCTGCAGCGTATAAGCCGCGCCATAGGCCTCCAGGGCCCAGACTTCCATTTCCCCCAGGCGTTGGCCGCCGAACTGGGCCTTGCCTCCCAGGGGCTGCTGGGTCACCAGGGAATACGGCCCGATGGAGCGGGCATGGATCTTGTCGGCCACCAGGTGATGCAGTTTCATCATGTACATCACCCCCACGGTCACGTCCCGGTCGAACTCCTCGCCGCTGCGGCCGTCCCGGAGGCGCGACTGGCCGCCGGTGGGCAGCCCGGCCTCCGCCAGGTAGGCCTCCACCTCTTCTTCCGTAACCCCGTCAAAAACCGGGGAGGCCATGTGAATGCCGTCCTCGTAGTGTTTTTGCCAGATTTGCTGAAGTTCGTCGTAAGTCAGGGAATCGATCTCTTGGGCCAGGGTGTCGTCGGCATTGAGAATCCGTTTCAACCGGGCCTGAATGGAATCCAGGCTGTAGAACTTATCGATCATCTCGCCGATGCGTTTGCCCAGGATATGGGAAGCCCAACCCATGTGGGTCTCCAACACCTGCCCCACGTTCATGCGGGAGGGGACCCCCAGGGGGTTGAGCACGATGTCCACCGGGGTGCCGTTGGCAAAGTAAGGCATGTCCTCCTCCGGCATGATCCGGGACACCACCCCTTTATTGCCGTGGCGGCCGGCCATCTTATCGCCCACGGCCAGCTTGCGCTTCATGGCCACGAACACCTTGACCTTCTTGATCACCCCGGGCGGCAGTTCGTCCACCTTCCGGAGCCGGCCCAGCTTGGCCTCGAAGACCATATTCACCAGGTGGAGCTGTTCCTGGTAGGCATCCAGGAGCTGGTCCACCTGGTCTTCTCGACCCGGTTCCTCAAAAGACACGTGCCGCCAAAACTCCAGGTTATGACGGTTCACCAGCTCCGGCGGCACCGGCTCGCCCGTGTGCAGGAAGGTGTTGCCGGTGCGTTCGTCGTCCAGGTTGTCGGCCACCTTCTGGCCCACCACCAGGTCTTTCAGCTTCTGGCGATAGGTCTGGGTGATGATGCCGATCTCGTCGGCCTGGTCCTTCTGCAACTTGGCCACGGCCTCGTCTTCGATGGAACGGCTGCGATCATCCTTTTCCACGCCCTTCCGGGAAAAGACCCGGGCGTCGATGACCACCCCTTCGATCCCCGGGGGCACCCGCAGCGAAGTGTCTTTGACGTCGCCGGCCTTCTCCCCGAAAATGGCCCGGAGCAGTTTCTCCTCCGGGGTGAGCTGCGTCTCCCCCTTGGGGGTGATCTTGCCCACCAGGATGTCGCCGGGACGCACTTCCGAACCCAGCCGGATGATGCCGCTCTCATCCAGGTTGCCCAGGGCGTCTTCGCCCACGTTGGGGATATCCCGGGTGATCTCTTCTTTCCCCAGTTTGGTGTCCCGGGCCATTACCTCGAATTCTTCGATGTGGATGGAAGTGAACACGTCGTCTTTGATCAGGCGTTCACTCACCAGGATGGAGTCTTCAAAGTTGTACCCGCCCCAGGGCATGAAGGCCACCATGACGTTTTTCCCCAGGGCCAATTCACCCATGGCCGTGGCCGGGCCGTCCGCGATGATCTGGCCCTTTTCCACCAGGTCTCCCGGGACCACAATCGGCCGCTGGTTAAAACAGGTGTTCTGATTGGTGCGCTGAAACTTCGTCAGTTTGTAGATATCCACCGGGGAGCCGTTGCCGCCGGTCCCGGGCTCCGAGGTCCGGATGACGATGCGGGTGGAGTCCACGTCCTCCACGTAGCCCCGGCGGCGGGCCACCACCGTGACCCC
>CAYNMI010000438.1:0-2069 GCA_964398095.1 uncultured Desulfobacca sp. | reverse complement strand
TGGGCGCACATGTTGCCGAAGCGGGTGGGGGTGCCGAAGATGACGCCGTCGGCCGCCCTCAGATCATCCAGGCTGGCGATGGGGATGTGCTGCTGCTGTTGCAGCACTTCCCGGGCGTGCTGACTGGCCTGGAGCTTGGGGAGGTTCATTTCCAGCTCCTGCACCCGGCGCAGGACCACTTCGGCCCCTTCCACCGTCTGGGTCCCCTCGGCCGCGGCCCGGGCCATTTTCAGGACGTGGCCGTACATGGAATAATAGACTACCAGGATTTTCATAGTTGTGTCCCTCGGTTAAGTTTTTGTCCTGCCTTGGTTGCTTGATTCAGCTATTTTATGGTGCGTAGAACGCACCCTACGTCACTCTGTCTCATGCTGGGGCGCGGGGCGCACCCTAAACGGCTTTGATTAATTGCTCCTGCTATTTTATGGGGCGTGAAACGCACGCTGCTAAACCTTTTTCACCCCTCACCCTAACCCTGGATAAATGGTAGCGGGCACGGAGGCCCGCTCCACTGGATTTTACATGATTTATAGGTGGGGCATAGGCCCCTGAGAACCTGCTGCATTTCCATATAAAAACCTCTGACTAGCAAAACCCTCCTGAGGCGCGCTTACCCTCCCAGGGCGCTGAATTGGGTCAAGAGGTGCTGCACCGGCTGGTCCAGGAGGCGGAGGACCGGCCCGGGGTGCAGCCCGATAAACAGGATGGGCAGGGCGATGAGCCCCAGAATGAACCATTCCCGGGCGTTAATATCGGCGATGACGTGCTCCTTCCGGGGCTGGCCGAAGAGGGCGTCCTGGACCATCCGCAGGATATAGATCACGGTAAAGACCAGGCCGGCGAAACTGATGATGCCGATCACCGGCCGGGCCTGGAAGGTGCCGACGATAATCAGGATTTCCCCCACAAAGTTATTGAGCCCCGGCAGCCCCATGGAGGCCATGGCAAAGAACAGGAAAAAGGCGCTGAAGGCCGGCATCCTGGTCCAGAGGCCGCCCAGATCGGCAAACTGCCGGGAGTGAAGGCGTTCATCCAGCATGCCCACCATGACAAAGAGGGCCGTGGTGGAGAGGCCGTGGTTGATCATCTGGAGGATGGAGCCGCTCAGGGTCATCATATTCCAGACGGCGATACCCACCACCATAAGGCCCATGTGGCCGATGCTGGAATAGGCCACCAGGCGTTTGACGTCGGTTTGGGCCAGGGCGATCCAGCCGGCATAGAACATGCCGCCCAAACCCAGGGCGATGAGCCATGGGATGGAGGCCCGGGCCGCCAGCGGAAAGAGGGGGAAGCCGAAGCGGAACAGGGCATAAAACCCGGCCTTGAGGAGCAGGCCGGCCAGGTCCAGGCTGCCGGCGGTGGGGGCGTGGGTATGGGCGTCCGGCAGCCAGGTGTGCACCGGCACCAGGGGAATCTTGACGGCAAAGGCCAGGAGAAAGGCGGCATAGAGCCAGTACTGCACGGTGGCGCTCATTTGGGTGTGCATCAACTGGGTGTAGGCAAAGGTGTAGACCCCGGTCTGGGCGCCGTGGAGGAGGTAGAGGGCGATGAGGGCCACCAGCATCAAGAGGCTGCCGGCGATGGTGTACAGGGCGAACTTGAGGGCGGCCTGGACTCGGTCTTCGTGGCCCCAGATGCCTATCAGGAAAAACATAGGGATGAGCTGGACCTCCCAAAACAGGTAAAAAAGCAGGAGGTCGGTGGCCAGGAAGAGGCCCATGACGCTGGACTCTAAAAACAGCAGGAAGAAATGGAACGACCCCACCTTGTTGTCAATGGCCCGCCAGGAAATGAGGACGCAGAGGACATTGATGAAGGCCGTCAGGAGCAGGAGCAGGAAGCTGATGCCGTCCAGGCCCAGGGTGTAACGGATGCCCAGGCTGGGAATCCAGGCGTAATCCTCGGTGAGGAGCCAGGTGCCGGTGGGGCCGCTCTGGGGGTGGAGGTTGAGAAAAGCCAGGGCGATGACCAGGGCCAGTTCCATGAGGGTGACCGCCAGGCTGATCCAGCGGCAGAGCATGACGCGGCGGCTGGCGGCCAGGGCCAGGAAACCGCCCAGGAGGGGG
>CAYNMI010000437.1:0-2074 GCA_964398095.1 uncultured Desulfobacca sp. | reverse complement strand
GGGACAAGGTGATGATCCTGGGGGGCGGCCCCAACCGCATCGGCCAGGGCATCGAGTTCGACTACTGCTGCTGCCAGGCCTCCTTCGCCCTCAAAGAGATCGGGGTGGAGTCCATCATGGTCAACTCCAACCCCGAAACCGTGTCCACGGACTATGACACCTCGGACAAACTCTATTTCGAGCCCCTCACCCGGGAAGACGTCCTCAACATTGTGGCCACGGAAAAGCCCCTGGGGCTGATCCTCCAGTTCGGCGGCCAGACCCCCCTGAACCTGGCGGTGCCCCTGGGCCAGGCCGGGGTCCGGATCATGGGCACGGGCGCCGCGGCCATCGACCGGGCCGAGGACCGCAAGCTTTTCAAGCAGCTCCTGGCCAAGCTGGATTTGCGCCAGCCCCCCAATGACACCGCCCTCAGCGTCGATCAGGCCTTGGAGATCGCCCACCGCATCACCTATCCCGTGTTGGTGCGGCCATCCTATGTCCTGGGCGGGCGGGCCATGCAGATCGTCGCGGATGACGCCGCCCTGGTCAACTTCATGAATTGGGCCCTGGAGGCCTCCCCGGACCATCCCATTCTCATCGACAAGTTTCTGGAAGATGCCATCGAAGTGGACGTGGACGCCATCTGCGACGGTCAGCGCACCGTCATCGGCGGCATCATGGAGCATATCGAGCAAGCGGGCATCCATTCCGGCGACTCCGCCTGCGTCCTGCCGCCTTACTCCCTCACCCGCTCCATTCAGGAGGAAATCAAGAATCAGACCCGGGCCCTGGCTGCGGAGCTCGGGGTGATCGGGCTCCTGAACATCCAGTTCGCGGTCAAGGCCGGCCAGGTTTACGTCCTGGAGGTCAACCCCCGGGCCTCCCGCACCGTGCCCTTTGTGAGCAAGGCCACCGGGGTCTCCCTGGCCAAGCTGGCCACCAAGGTGATGCTGGGGCATACCCTGGCGGAACTGGGCTTTACCGAGGAAATCGAGCCGCCTTATTTTGCCGTCAAGGAGTCGGTCTTCCCCTTCCGGCGCTTCCCCGGGGTGGACCCCCTCCTGGGGCCGGAGATGCGCTCCACCGGCGAAGTCATGGGCCTGGACGAAGACTTCGGCCTGGCCTTTGCCAAGTCGCAGTTGGCCGCGGGCCAGAACATTCCCCTGAGCGGCGGCGTCATCTTCAGCGTCAAGGACGAGGACAAGCCCCAGGCCGTCACCCTGGCCCAGGGCTATGCGGCCGAAGGCTTTCAGCTCTATGCCACCAGCGGCACCGCGGCATTTTTCCGGGAAAACGGCCTGGAGGTCTCGGAAGTCTATAAAGTGCGGGAGGCCCGGCCCCACATCATCGACCATATCAAGAGCCAGGAAATCGCCCTGCTGGTCAATACCCCGGAAGGCCGCGAGACCACCGGCGACTCTCACTCCATCCGCCACGTGGCCCTGGAAAACAACATTCCCTACACCACCACCATGGCCGCGGCCCGGGCCACCCTGGACGCCATCCGGGCCTTAAAGCGCGGCAAGCTCACCGTGAAAAGCTTGCAGGAGTACCACAGCATCGTGGCCCGCTGCCAGCCCGCCTGCACCCCGCCGCCCTTAAGGGGGAGGGATTAGCCGGAGTCCGTAGGGCGGGAAAGCATAGCGCATCCCGCCTTTAGCATCTTCAAATTACCATAAGGTTTTCTAAAGGTTGAATTGTAGGTGCCGAATATAGAGAATCTCACCGTAACTGAAGACACCCTCACGGTGGAACTCAGTGATGGACGCACCCTCGCCGTGCCCCTGGCGTGGTATCCCAGACTGGCTTGCGCCACCCCGAAAGAACGCGCCAACTGGCGGCTCATCGGCAAAGGACAGGGAATTCACTGGGCGGATGTGGACGAAGACGTGAGCCTGGAGGGCTTATTAACCGGAAAACCTTCCGGCGAGAGTCAAACCTCGTTTAAGAAGTGGTTGGAGGGACGTGAGGGTCAAACTTCATAACTCCGGGCCACCCTGGACGCCATCTGGGCCCTGAAGCGGGGCAAGCTGACGGTGAAGAGCTTGCAGGAGTACCACAGCATTGTGGCCCGCTGCAAGCCCGCCTGCAC
>CAYNMI010000436.1:0-2084 GCA_964398095.1 uncultured Desulfobacca sp. | reverse complement strand
GTCGTTGTTGGGGTGCTTGGGGTTATCCAGGTCGTAGCGAAAAATCCCCCCGAACATCAGGCCGATCATCAGTTCCGCGGCCGACATGGACGAGGTGGGGTGGCCGGAGCCGGCCTGGGTGGTCATGGTGAGGATGTCGTAACGGATCAGGGTGGCCAGCTTCTTTAAGTGCTCCAACTGCGCGGCATCGGGCATGGGGCGCTTCCTCCTTGGCGGAACTCATTTAAGGGATGGCGGCGAAGATCCCCCACCCCTTATGATGAACCAGGGCTCAGGCAGGCTGACTCCCTGGAAAAGACGCTCACCGGGAAAGTCTGGCGCGGTCTTCCGGCTCCCGGCCATGCGGCCGGGCCTGGCGGTAGGTGCCTTAACTCCGGGCCCGGCCCGGTCTCAGCCCCGGGCCCGTAACTGCTTGTTCTTAAACTTAAGAACGAAACTTCGCATTGCAATATCTGAGACCACAAAGACGGCTGATACCAAATTCAGATTCAGGTGAAACCCACCCTCAGGTTAACCTGATGAATTCCCAAAAATATTTTACTGAAAACTGAAAACTGAAAACGGCCTTAGTCCGGGTGCACCGGAAAGGTCAGTTCGGCCCCGTAATTGCCGATAACCCCCACCAGGGGCGTTAAGGCGCAGATCAAGGCCAGGTAGACCAGGCTGGGCCAGTCCCCCACCCGGGCCAGGATTTCCGGGTCGTGATACCGCCAGACAAAGGCGGCGATCCCCACCAGGAGCAGCAGCGGCGACAAAATGAGCTTGATGACCACGGGCTTCAGGGGCCTGGACTCGTAGTTCAGCCACCAGGTGAACCAGCCGGTGACCATGGCCACCGGGGTGAAGAGGATCCCTCCCGCCAGGCAGTGGAAGCCCGTGACCTCAAAGGATCTTATCCCGGTGGCGAGGTACAGCAGCGAAAACCCCGTGGCGGAGAGCATGAACACGATGGGGAAGTGGACCACCATGGGGTGGGGATGGCGCCGCAGGAGCGGCACCCGGTGCACCAGTCGCTGCCAAAACTCCCGGGCCGGGGAGGGCTCGGCCGCGGGGGCCTCGGGCGACTCCGGCTCCGTCTTAAGGACCCCCACCTGGGGGTAGCGTGCGAAGACTTCCTCGCCGTGGGGGGCGTCCGGGAACTCCCCGGTGAGATCATGCCCGGCCCGGTGGAGGCTCATGTGCCGCCCGCCCGCCCATAGGCCGCTGCCGCTGACGTCGTAGACCTTGTCCTCAAACGCGATATACGCGGGCCGGCCGTCCGCCCCGGTGTACGCCGCCAGCTCCGCCAGGGTGAATTCCCGCTCTTTGCCAGGCTTATCGGTCACGTCGATTGTCCTTTCTCCGGACCTCCCGGTGGGGAAGCTGGAAATTTATCAAGTCAATGCTGCTTTTGTATCCCAAAAATTTGCTTAAAAAAATTTAGCATCTTTCGTAGGGGCGGACCCATGTGTCCGCCCTGTTTGTGGGCGCACACGCAGGTGCGCCCCTAAAAAAGTCTGTCTCTGCCTTAAAAAGTTCCGCCCTCTTCTCCCTCTCCCCCTTGGGGGAGAGGGGCGGGGTGAGGGGGTAAACTTTTCACTATTCTCAGCCCCGGGCCGGCGAGGCCGCCTTGCCCCAGGTCAGGTAATAATAGGTCAGGCCCGCGGCCATCACCATGGGCACCACCCCCAAAAAGATAAAAACCAGGTCGCCGGGCATCCGCCACCATTCGATGAGACGCGCCAGGTGCTGCCCGGTGTACGCCAGACTGCGGGCGTGCCAGTAGCCGTGGGTCAGGACGTCATACAACTGCAACACCCCGCCGGGGAAGAGGTTGCCCCCCACCATGAGGGCCAGGCCGATATTTAACCCCCAGAACGACACCCGGATGTATTTTTCCGGCCGGGCCCACTGCGCGTCGGGCAAAACCTGGCGCAGGGCCATGACCGTCAGGGCCATGGCCTCCATGCCGAAGGCCCCCATCAGGGCGGCGTGGCCGTGGTTGGGGGTCAGGATGGTGCCCACCTCGAAATAGCTGACGATGGGCAGGTTGATGAGAAACCCGAAGATGCCGGCCCCTACGAAATTCCAAAACCCCACGGCCA
>CAYNMI010000435.1:0-2090 GCA_964398095.1 uncultured Desulfobacca sp. | reverse complement strand
TTGAGGAGTTCCAGGTGCCGGGCGATCTGCAGTTTTTCGTCCACGTTGAGATTGGCGCCCGGGGTCTGCTCCCCGTCCCTCAGGGTCGTATCGAAAATAAAGACCTTGTGTGCCATATTAACACCTTTTTATTTTTGGCAGGGGCGGTGGGCGCACCGTCCCCACGGTTGGGCATTTTATTCTCTGCTTGGAGCAGGTTGGCGGCTCTGCAACAGCCGGTCGGCAATCACCCGGCTCATGTAGTTCGCCGCCAGGGCATGTGCCGCGGCGGTCCAATGACCTTCTTTATAGTATAAGTGCGCGATAGGTTGGCCCGAGTGGGCCAACAAGGGGGTCAAGGACCACAGCACCATACCGTTGTCCGCGGCGATGCGCTCGATGGCCCGCTCATCCGGGGAGATGGTGCGGGTCCGGCGATATGCGCGCACTTCCTGGGAAATGGGGATATAAAACATCATCAGCGCCCCACCGGCACGTTTGACTGCGGCGTTCAAGTGCTCCACATAGATCTGGGTTAAGGCCTTATTGGCCCGGGTGGCATAGCCGTTCGGGCCGCTCTGATAAGCGACCACCAGGCCTGCCTCCGCCTGGGGGCCCGCCTTTTGGGCCCGGCGCACCAGCAGTCTGACCCCCGACTCTTTGACTAAATTGGCCGCCTGGGACCAGGAAAGCAGCCAACTGTAACCGGGCAGATGGTCCAGCACGGCCTTGATCGCGCCCCGGTTGCAGTTCAGGGGTTTGGCCGCAAGTTCACCCTGTTTGCCGATATTATAATACTCTCCCCGCTGGTTGTCCTGGAAATCGTTGCAAAAAAAGCACAGAACGGTGAGGTCGGGATGAAATTTGTAACCCACCGTTTGAAACAGTTTCAACTCATAATCGGTGCCTTTGCCGGGGCAGCCGGCGTTCATGACCTCCACGGACAGGTGGTCGGCATTCAAGGTCTTTTCCACCCGAGCGGCAAAGGTCTGAGCATCATTGACCCCGATCCCGTAGGTAAATGAATCTCCTAAAAATAATATCCTAAAGGTGGAATGCTTCTTTTCCGAGTATTCCCGGCTGCCCCGCCATCCCAGGGAATTGTTGCTGTAGGTAAAGTGAAAGACCCCGGGGAAATTCCTGACGCCATGCTGGCCGGGTACGGGAATCTCCCCCAGCTCCGGGTTGCAGGCGAAGCGCACCGGCCCCACTTCCTGGGGGCTGATAAGCCGCACGGCCACTTCGGCGATGGCCGCGGCCAGCAGCAAGGCGCAGAGCACCGCGATAAGGCCGAAGAGAATTTTTTTTAGAACTGCCATATGATACTGTTTTCAGTTTTCGGTTTTCAGTTTTCAGTAAAATATTTCAGTGAATTCATTATGTTAGCCTGAGAGTTGGCTTCATCTGCGTCTAAATTTGGTATAAGGTCAGACCATGATACGTGCAAATAATTGCTTTGGTCGCCGCAGGCTTGAAGCCGGGCGCCGGGCCGGGCCGCCGCTCCCCGGCTAGCGATCCGGACGCAGGCCATTATTGACTCTTTAAGAGCGCCAGGGGGAAAGATCGAGGAGGGGCGGTCAATCAGGCCTGTTTATTGGCCTCGCCCTCCCCGCCCAGGTCCAAGCCCTGGGAGTTGGTAAGCTTGGCAGTCGGGGTCTCACTCTCGCCCTTATCCAACAACGCGGCCCGGCGATGATACATAAAGGTGCTGACGGGCCCTGAGGCCACATAAGTCGCCATGAGCAAAAACCCCATAATTTTCGGGGCGGTGGCCACCACCACAAACACGAGCACCGCGGCCACCAGGGTATGGAAGGGATGCCTCTGGAAGAGGTCCATCTTCTTGAAGCTGACGTACTTGATATTGCTGACCATCAGGAATGACAGCAGGTAAATCATCACCAGGATATAAACGTGGCGTTCCGGGGCCCACTCCCCGATCTCGTAGTAAAAAATGATGGCCGTGGCAATCATGGTGGCCGCGGCGGGGATGGGCAGGCCGTTGAAATACCGGGGGTCCGTGGACCCCTGCTGGACGTTGAAGCGGGCCAGTCTCAGGGCCCCGCAGACTACAAAGAGGAAGGCCGCCACCCAGCCGAATTGATGATAGG
>CAYNMI010000434.1:0-2101 GCA_964398095.1 uncultured Desulfobacca sp. | reverse complement strand
CCGTGGCGGCATACATGCGGTTGTCGGTTGTCGGAACAGTTTGGGCCGGTTTGGGCAAGGGGATGAAGCCTAAGGTTTTCAGCCCCAATGGACCATAGATTTCTTCCCGACAGAACCGGTCCAGACCTTCGCCGCTGAGATGCTCCACCACCGCCGCCAGCAGCATGAAGCCCAGGTCGCTGTATAGGGTGACGGTGTCCGGCGGGTTTTCCAGGGGCGTGGCCGCGGCCAGGCGCTCCAGGAGGGTAGGGCGGGCCTCGGCGGGGGCGGCCAGCACCTCCTGATAGAAGGGGCGCCAGGCCGGCAGACCGGCCCGGTGGGTGAGAAGGCTGCCCAGGGTCAGGGGCTGCTTGTCCGGCGGCAGCCACGCCTGGGGCAGGATCGCTCCCAGGGGGACGGCTAAATCGACCTGGCCCCGGTCCGCCAGGACCATGAGGGCCAGGGCCGTGGCCAGGGGTTTTGTGAGAGAGGCCAGGTCGAAGACCGTGTCCGGGGTCGCGGCCGGGGCCCCGGGGTCCCGGGACAAGGCGCCCGCGGCGCCCTCCCAGCGGAGTTTTCCCTCATGTCCCACCAGGGCCACCGCGGCGGTAAAGACGCCCTGGCTGACGCCATCTTGAAGAAGTTGCTCCAGGAGAGCCCAGCGGTCTGGCAAGGAGAGGCCTCAGTTTTTCCCAATGATAAATGGGGCGCGGTGCGCACCCTAAGTTCTCTGACAACTGACAACTGACAACTGACAACTGGCTACTGACTACTGTTCTTTCTCCAACGCCAGGTTGATCAGGGTGTCCAGGAGGGCCGGGAAGTCGATCCCGGCGGCCTTGGCCCCTTGGGGGAAGAGGCTGGTGGCGGTCATGCCGGGGATGGTGTTGGTTTCCAGGACATAGATATCCTGGTCCCGGATCATCATATCGGTGCGGGAATATCCCCGGCAGCCCAGGGCCTTATGGGCCGTGAGGGCGCACGCCTGGGCCCGCCGGGTCAGTTCCGGGTCAACCCGGGCCGGGCAGATTTCCTGGGAGGCCCCGGGCTGATATTTGGCCTCATAATCAAAGAAGGCGTAGGTGCTGGCCGGAATGATCTCCACCAGGGGCAGGGCCTGGAGCTTGGCGTTGCCCAGCACCCCGCCGGTCACTTCGGCGCCCTGGATGAATTCTTCCACCAGCACCCGGTTATCCAGGGCAAAGGCCGCGGCCAGGCCGGTTTGCAAGGCCTCCGGGGTCGCGGCCTTGGTGATGCCGATGCTGGAGCCTTCGTTCACCGGCTTGATCACCACCGGCAGTCCCAGGGCTACCTCAATTTCCCGGGAAGAGGGGGCGCCGGCGCGGTCAAAGATGAGGGCCCGGGGGACCTTAAGGCCCGCCTGCTGATAGATGGTTTTGCTCAGCTCTTTGTTCATGGCCAGGGCCGAGGCCAGGACCCCGGAGCCCTGGTAGGGGATCTCCAGGAGGTCCAGGAGGCCCTGCATGGAGCCGTCCTCCCCGCCCCGGCCGTGCATGATAATCAGGGCGACGTCAAGCTCTTTGGCCTCCCGCACCAGGGCCTCCAGGTCCGTCAGGGGGTCATAGCGCCGGATGTCGTATTTATCTTGATTGAGGGCCTGGTAGACCTGGTTGCCGCTTTTCAGCGAGACTTCGCGTTCCGAGGATTTGCCCCCGGCGATGAGGGCCAGCCGCAATTTTCCCATGAATCCCTCCGGCTAAGAAATAGCTGTCAGCTATGAGCAGTCAGCTTTCAGCTTGAAGCAGCAGACAAGGATAACCTTTCAAGGCGGTTATGAAAAGTTCAAGGTTCAAGGTTCAAAGTTAGGGGTATGTCCATAAAAGACGCTAAAAACTTCGGAGTACAAATCCGAACCAACCATAAGGCCGGAGCCTGCGCCATTTAAAGGGGGTGCGTTGGTCAACCATATTTATGAAAGGTTTTGTTGGGTTTTGGAGAATCTTGCCCCATTGACCCGGAGCAGATCCAGGGGACTGAGCTGCAAGGGGGCGAAGATTTTCTCCTCCAGGGCCCGGCTTCTGACTTCCGTGGCATTGATGCGGGCCAGGGCCTCGGGAGTGCGCCCGTAGCGCACCTTGAGGTCGGCAAAGCGGGCCTCCAG
>CAYNMI010000433.1:0-2104 GCA_964398095.1 uncultured Desulfobacca sp. | reverse complement strand
AAAGGCATAGCAATAACGTTTCTTGGTCGCCTTGGCCATGTCGCCTGTCTCCTTACTTATTCAATTTATTCTAATTTCTTCAGGGTTTTCCGGGTAGTTGATTTTTCATACCGTGTTCTTATAAGAAATTCAAAAAAAATTCAAGCCAGCGGGGTTATGGTCTCCCGGCCGGCAGTTGCTGAATTAAACGGACCAGGAATGGGTGAGGATGCACGCCAAACCGCGGCGGTTGGGCCGGAGTTGTGCAAAATAGCAGGTTTGCTATAATGCCAAATATGTAGCCTCTGGCGAATATCTCTCTACTGGTCATTGGGAGGGAGCGGCGCGAAGCAAGAATCTCATAAGTAGTTTAAGATACGGGATCCGGCGCGGCGCTCAGGATGACAAAATTGCATTGCGCAGAGGTCTCAAGTTCGCTATCTGTTGCCATAAATAGCTGCAATAACCAAGTCTGAGGGGAGGGCCGGGGGAATTTTGGTAAGGGCGCCCCCGCCCTCCCCAAAGCATTTTAAGGAAAAAATCACTATGCCTGCCATCTTGCAGTTAGCCTTGGATTTTGTGGATTTGCACCGGGCTCTGGCCGTGGCCGAGCGGGCCGTGCCCGGGGGAGTGGATTGGGTGGAGGCCGGCACGCCGCTCATCAAGAGCGAGGGTCTGGACGCGGTGCGGGAGCTGAAACGGCTCTTTCCCGGCAAGACCATCGTAGCCGACATGAAGATCATGGACGCGGGGCGCATCGAGGTGGAATCCGCGGCCAAGGCCGGGGCCCAGATCGTCGACGTGCTGGGGACGGCCACGGACGCCACCATCGAGGAGTGCATCCAGACCGGGAAGAATTACGGGGCCAAGATCGCGGTGGACCTCATCGCGGTGGCCGATCCGGTGGCCCGGGCCCGGCAGGTGGAGGCCCTGGGGGCCGATTACATCTCGGTGCACGTGGCCATCGACGAGCAGATGCGGGGCCGGGACCCCTTTGCCATCCTCTATGAGGTGAGCCAGGCGGTGCGCGTGCCCGTGGGGGTGGCCGGAGGGGTCAATTCCGAGACCGCGGCAGCGGCGGTGGCCCACGGGGCCGCCTACGTCATCGTGGGCGGGGCCATCACCAAGGCCCTGGACCCGGAGGAGGCCACCCGGGAGATTCGCCGGGCTTTGGATGAAGGGGCGGTGATTCCCACGACGCTCTTTAAAAGGGGCGGGGAAGAGGAAATCCGCCAGGTGCTGGAGATGGTGTCCGCGGCCAATCTGGCGGACGCCCTGCACCGGGGCGGGGTGCTGGAGGGCCTGCGGCCCCTGGCCCCGGGGCTGCGCCTGGTGGGGCGGGCTTTGACGGTGCGGACCTATCCCGGGGACTGGGCCAAGCCGGTGGAGGCCATCGATGTGGCGCAGGCGGGGGACGTGCTGGTCATCGACGCCGGGGGCGTAGGGCCGGCGGTCTGGGGGGAACTGGCCACGCAATCGGCCATCCAGCGGGGCCTGGCCGGGGTGGTCATCGAGGGGGCCATCCGGGACACGGGGGACATCGTCAAGCTGGGCTTTGCCGCGTTTGTGCGCCTGGTGATGCCCAACGCCGGGGAACCCAAGGGGTTTGGGGAGATCGGGGTGCCCATCCGCATCGGCAACCAGAAGGTGGAGTCCGGTGACTGGCTCCTGGGGGACGACGACGGGGTGACGGTCCTGCCCGGGAAAATGGCGGTGGAATACGCCAACCGGGCCATGGACGTCCTGGAAAAAGAGAACCGCATCCGGGAGGAAATCAAGGAAGGCAGCACCCTGGCCAAGGTGACGGACTTGCTGAGGTGGGAGAAGAAGGTGTAAAGGGGGGTCAGGGGGGATTTGGGTAAACCCTTAAAATCCCCCTAAATCCCCCTTTAGAAAAGGGGGACTTAAACTGCCAAATCCGCGCCGCTATCCTGATTTTAAGTCCAGCTAATTATGCAACGCTCCACCAGTATCGTGTCCCGGGAATATCTTACAAAAAGTTTCTTGGGGCATACCGGGGAGTGCGCCCGCAAGCCGGGGCGGACACATGAGTCCGCCACGAAAACTGACGTATATATTTGAAAAGAATACCCGGGACATGACACAACAAGCTATTTCAAAACCG
>CAYNMI010000432.1:0-2124 GCA_964398095.1 uncultured Desulfobacca sp. | reverse complement strand
GCTGATTTGATCGGGCTGTTTTTAGACGAGGTCCGGGCTGCGGTGTATCGACTCTTCCAGGGGTGGGCTTGTTCTTGACCAATATCTCCTTCGAGCTGACTCCAAGTTCGCCTTTCCGCCTGGACCTGACCGTTTGGGTGCTGCGGCGGCGCTCCCACAACTTGGTGGACAGCTGGGACGACCGGACCTATCGGAGAGTACTGGTGGTTCAAGGAGAACCGGTGCTCGCCACCGTCGTCCAGACCGGGCCGGTGGATGCCCCCAGGCTCCAAGTGAAGATCAGGGGCGAAACCATGGATGAAACGCGGGCAGTTCCGGCCCTCAAGGCTTTGCTGACGCAAATGCTCGGCTTGGACGCTGATATAACGGGCTTTTACCGTCTGGCCAGACAAAGCCCGCGACTGCGGAAGTTGATCCAGCCCTGGCGGGGGGTCAAGCCACCTCGTTTTCCCAGCGTTTTCGAGGCCATGGTCAATGCCGTCGCCTGCCAGCAGATCAGTCTCACCGTCGGCATTTATTTGCTCAACCGGCTGGCAGCCTCGTATGGTCTTGGTTTTCTGGGGGCTGGCGGGGCCATCCCCGCCTTTCCGCGGCCTGTAGACCTGGCGGGGGCAGACCCGGAGAACCTCCGCCGCCTGGGATTCAGCCGCAGCAAGGGGCGCACCCTGGTGGACCTGGCCCAGGGGGTCGCCCAGGGCCTCATAGACCTCGACAAGCTTGAGCTCCTGGACGACGGGCAGGCCGTCAAATACCTGGAGGCCTTACGGGGAATCGGCCGCTGGAGCGCGGAATACGTATTGCTGCGGGGCTTGGGTAGGTGGCGGATCTTCCCCGGAGACGATGTGGGTGCCCTCCGGCGACTGCAAGCCTGGTTGGCATTACCGGAGCCGCTAGATTATCAGGAGGTCAGGCGATTGCTGGCCGGCTGGCAACCGTTTGGCGGGCTCGTTTACTTCCACTTGCTGCTCAGTCATTTGGCAGAGGAAGGAAAACTGTCACCGTGAACCTTTCTCATTTCTGGAAAAGATAACAACCCATCTGCTATTCCTTGAATGAAATTTAATGAATATGAGGATGCGGCTTACTGCTGAGGCTGTCGAAAAAGGTCTCGTTCTGGTCATTTTGTTTCTGACGTTTGGCCTCAGTAATTCACTCCAGAAAATCACTTAACCAATTATAATCTTTAATAAATAACTGATATGTGCTATCCTTGGCCAATGACTATTCGGGGATAGGCCATGGCCAAATTTAAACCTTACGACTATCGACAAAGAGTGCTCTTACCGGTTTCTCTGGAAGATCAGCTGATGCCCGGCACTCTGGAGTTTGCCATTCATACCCTGGTGGAGAAGCGCCTGGATATGTCCATCTTTGACGGGAAATACCGCAATGATAAGACTGGCCGGACCGCTTACGATCCGAAGGTACTCTTGAAAGTGGTGTTGCTGGGCTATTCCCGGGGGCTCATATCTTCTCGGAAAATAGAACGGGCCTGCCGGGAGAATGTGGTTTTCATCGCCTTAGCGTGTGGCCAGCAGCCTGATCACAGCACCATTGCCGCCTTTGTCTCTTCCATGAAGGACGAGATTCTTCCTCTTTTCAGGGACGTATTGCTGGTCTGCGAAGAAATGAACCTGTTGGGTGGCACCATGTTTGCCTTGGATGGCTGCAAACTGCCTTCCAATGCCTCGAAAGAATGGAGTGGCACCATAACTGAGTTACGGAAGAAAAAAGAGAAGATCGAGACCAAGGTAGCTCAGTTGCTGGAAGAACAAGTACAAGCCGACCAAAGAGATGACGATCTTTCGGGCCCCAGAGCTTCGGGTCCCGCTCGGCAGCAACAGATGGAGAAATTACAAAAGAAGGCAGACCTCATTGAGCAATGGCTGGCCGAGAATCAGCCTAAGATTGGTGCGGCGGGTAGAGAAAAACAGAGTAATATTACGGACAATGACTCGGCCTCGATGATGACCTCCCACGGCGCCGTACAAGGCTATAACGGCCAGGCCTTCATTGATGCCAAGCGCCAGATCATTGTTCATGGTGAGGCCTTCGGTGACGGGCAAGACCACGGCCATGTACCGCCGATGCTGACCGGAGCCCTGGAGAACTTACAAAGCCTTG
>CAYNMI010000431.1:0-2124 GCA_964398095.1 uncultured Desulfobacca sp. | reverse complement strand
AGTTTGTCCAGGGGCCGGGGTAATTGGTCCAGGCCAGCCAGATTTCTCTGCCGCCAGATTTTCCGGGCTTCGCTCAGGGCGGCGGCAAAAAGATCCTCTTTACTCAGGAAGTAATTGTAAAGCCCGCCTTTGGAGGCGCCGACGGATGCCAGGAGGTCACTGATGGAGGTGCTCATAAAGCCTTTGAGGGAAAATTGCCGCAGGGCCTCATGAATAATTCGGTCTCGGAGTGACATAGATATGATCCTGTTTAAAAGACCGACCGGTTGGTCTGATTTAATTATTTACAGGCTAAATTTGTCCTTGTCAAGGGTTTTGCAGCCCCTTGGGCAATGCCTGGGCTTTATTACCGCAAACCCGGCCCCGCCGTTGCCCCCCGTCATATCCGTCCACCCCGGCGGCTTTCGGGACTTTTCGTCATAATTCATTGACCTGGAGAGGTATTTCTGTGATAAATTCTAAACCTTAAGAGCCCCTTGCAAAATGTGGCCGCAGGCTTCAGCCTGCGCTTGCACAGGCTGGAAAGCCTGTGCCACCAAGAATTTTTCAAGCAATGAGGAAAAATCTTCGGTTTTTAAATGACTTTTGCAAGAGGCCCTTAAGGAACTTGCCATCAGGAGTTTTGCATGCCCCCTCGTTACGAACCCCGCCCTCTGGAAGCCAAATGGCAGCAGCTCTGGGAGGCGCGGGGCCTGTTTAACGCCACCGAGGACCCCGCCCGCCCCAAGTACTACGTCCTGGAGATGTTCCCCTACCCTTCCGGGCGTATCCACATGGGCCACGTGCGCAACTATACCATCGGCGACGTGGTGGCCCGGTACAAGCGGATGCGGGGCTTCAACGTGCTGCATCCCATGGGCTGGGACGCCTTCGGCCTGCCGGCGGAGAACGCTGCCATGGCCCGGGGGCTCCACCCCGCGGACTGGACCTACGACAATATCGCCTACATGCGCCGGCAGCTTCAGGAACTGGGCTACAGTTACGACTGGCCCCGGGAGCTGGCCACCTGCGACCCTGATTACTACCGCTGGGAACAACTGGTCTTCATCGAGATGTTCCGCCGGGGGCTGGCCTATAAAAAAGAAGCCCCGGTCAACTGGTGCCCCAAATGCCAGACGGTGCTGGCCAACGAGCAGGTGGAAGACGGCCTCTGCTGGCGCTGCGACTCGCCGGTGCATCTGAAGGAGCTCAACCAGTGGTTCTTCAAGATCACCGCCTACGCCGAGGAATTGCTGGCCGACCTGGACCAGCTCACCCATTGGCCGGAGCGGGTCCTCACCATGCAGCGCCACTGGATCGGCAAGTCCCCGGGGGCGGAAATCCACTTTCCCCTGGAAGGCGGCGGCGAGCCCCTCAAAGTCTTCACCACCCGGGCCGACACCCTGTTCGGGGCCACCTTTATGAGCCTGGCCCCGGAGCACCCACTGGCCTTGGAGCTGGCCCGGGGCACGGCCCAGGAGGCCGAGGTGGGCCGGTTCGTGGAATACTGGTCGGCCCAAAATCGCACCCGGGGCGTCCTGGAAGAAATCACCAAGGAAGGTGTGTTTACGGGGCGGTATTGCCTGAACCCGGTCACCGGCTGGCAGATGCCCATCTATGTGGCCAACTTCGTGCTCATGGAGTACGGCACCGGCGCGGTGATGGCGGTTCCGGCCCACGACCAGCGGGATTTCGAGTTCGCCCAAAAATATGACCTCCCCATCAAGGTGGTGATCCAGCCGCCCGGAGCGGAGCTGCAGGCCGCGGACCTCAGCGCGGCGTACGAAGACGAGGGCGTCCTGGCGGACTCCGGCCCCTTCACCGGCATGACCAGCGAGGCAGCCAAAAAAGCCATCGCCGCCCACCTGGAGGCCCAGGGCCGGGGAAAAACCGCGGTGCACTTCCGCCTCCGGGACTGGCTCATCTCCCGGCAGCGCTACTGGGGAGCGCCCATCCCCATCATCTACTGCGAGCGCTGCGGCCTGATGCCGGTGCCGGAGCAGGACCTCCCGGTGGTCCTGCCCCTGGACGTCAAGATCACCGGCGAGGGCGGCTCGCCCCTGGCCCACCTGTTGTCGTTCTATGAGACCACCTGCCCCACCTGCGGCGGCCCGGCCCGGCGGGAAGTGGACACCATGGACACCT
>CAYNMI010000430.1:0-2132 GCA_964398095.1 uncultured Desulfobacca sp. | reverse complement strand
TCCGGCTTGGCCTTGATGGTGAGGTCCCGGGTGTATTCCAGGCAGTGCTGGCCGGTGAAGGAGTATTTCTTGACGCAGGTCTCCCGCCAGGCGCAGACCAGGCAGATGCTGGCTTCCCGGGCGTCGGGTTTTCTCTCCATATCAGACTCCGGTATAGCGCTTGAGGTTGGCGGTCCCCAGGGCGCAAAAAATTTCATAACTGATGGTTTGGGCCCAGCCGGCCAACTCCTCCGCGGACAGGACCGCCTCCCGGTCCCGGCCCAGGAGCACGGCCCGGTCGCCGGCCTTGACCCCCGGGATGCCGGTGACCTCCACCATGGTGAGGTTCATGCACACCCGGCCCCGGATGGGGGCCCGGCGGCCGTGGATGAGGACCGCGCCCCGATTGCTGAACAGGCGGCTGTAGCCGTTGCAGTAGCCCACGGGCAGCACCGCCAGGTCGCACCAGTCCGGGGTGGTGTAGGTGCAGCCGTAGCTGATGCTGCTCCCCGGGGGCAGGCGCTTCACCTGGAGAACCCGGGCCGCCAGGGACATCACCGGCTGCAGGTCCACCGGCGGGGGGCGATCCGGGGAGGGGGGCGAGCCGTAGAGCATGAGCCCCGGCCGCACCAGGCCTACATGGGCTTCGGGCAGCTCCCAGAGGGCGGCGCTGTTGGAAATGTGGCTCAGGGGCAGCTTCCAGCCGGCTTCCCGGGCCGCGTCCAAGAGGGAATTAAATTCCCCCAGTTGCTTATGAGTATAAGTCTTGTCTTCCAGGTCCGCCACCGCCAGGTGGGAGATGAGGCCCATGACCTGCAGGTGGCGCATTTTTTTCAGGGCGGCCAGGAAGGGCAGCACCTCCTGGGGCAGGACCCCCAGGCGGCCCATGCCCGTATCCACCTTCACATGCACCCGGGCCCTCTTACCCTGGAGGCCGGCCGCGGCCGCCAGGGCCTGGGCCACATCCGGGCGGAACAGGGCCACGTCCAGGTCGGCGGCCACGGCCCGTTCGGCTTCCTCCGGCAGAATGCCCAGGAGCAGCAGCACCGGCAGGGTGATCCCGGCCTGCCGCAGCATCAGGCCTTCTTCCAGGGAACCCACCCCCAGATAATCGGCGCCGGCTGCGGCCAGCTTCCGGGCCACGGGCAGCAGCCCATGCCCGTAAGCATCGGCTTTCACCACCCCCATCATCTTGACCTGGGGAGCGCAGAGGCGGTGCAACCGGTGATAGTTGTGCTCCAGGGCCGCCAGGTCAATGGCCAGGTCCACCATGGTAGTGATCATCATGGCCGCCACCTTCCTCCCGCAGGTCCGGGGTTATGCGCCACGGCGATACTCGGCCGGGATCTGGTTCGCCTGTTGGGTCACTTTCTCCTCCAACTCTCGTTTGTGGCGTTTGAGCCGTTCCTGGAGCCTGGGGTCGCCCAGGGCCAGGATCTGGGCGGCGAAGATGGCGGCGTTTTGGGCCCCGGCCGCGCCCACGGCCATGGTGGCCACGGGCACGCCCGTGGGCATCTGCACCGTGGACAAGAGGCTGTCCAGGCCGTTGAGATGGGAGCCGGGCATGGGCACGCCGATCACCGGCAGGGTGGTCTCCGCGGCCAGGACCCCCGCCAGGTGGGCCGCCATGCCGGCCACGGCGATGATGACCTTGAGCCCCCGGGCCGCGGCCTCGCAGGCATAGGCCTGGACCCGCTGCGGGGCGCGGTGGGCCGAGGCCACCACCACCTCAAAGGCAATTTCCCAATTCTTCAACAGGGCCGCGGCGGACTCCACCTGGGGCCAGTCCGTGGCGCTGCCCAACACGATGCCGACGTCCGGTGATGTGGTCATATGGATGCCTTTATGTAGTTATTTTCCGGGAAGGGCCAGGGGCTTCACAGGCTGGAAGCCTGTGCCACTGGCCCCTGGCCCCCTCCCCCAATCCCTTAAGGGTTGGGAGGGGGGTTTGGGGGGAGGGCAGGGACTCTCGTCCCTGGCCCTCCCCCCAAAAATCCTATTCCTTTCCTACCCCGCCCGGCGGCGGCGCAGGATTTGGGCCACTGCGGCCGGCGGGTAGGTATTGAGGACGTCTTCCGGGGCCAGCCAGCCTTTCCGGGCGGCCGTCACTCCATAGTTTACGTCATCCAGGCCGTCCAGGCTATGGGCATCGG
>CAYNMI010000429.1:0-2145 GCA_964398095.1 uncultured Desulfobacca sp. | reverse complement strand
CGACCGGGCCGTAACCGTCTTTAAACCGGGCCGGGACGAAACGGTTTTCCATCAGCACCATCTTGGCGCCGATTTCCGCGGGCATGGCATAGGTGGAGCCGGCATTCCATACGGGGTACCAGGCACGACCCTGACCTTCACCCACCGACCGGGGCCGGAAGACGTTGACCACGCCGCCGCAGGCGACGATCATGGCCTTGCATTTGAAGACGTAGGTCTTGTGCTCACGGACGCTGAAGCCCACCGCGCCGCAAACCCGGTTGCTGTTGTTCTTGTCGGTCAACAGCTTGACGATGAAGACGCGCTCGTAGATGTTTTCCATCCCCAGGGCGTTTTTGGCGGCTTCGGCCACGATCACCTTGTAGGACTCACCGTTGATCATGCACTGCCAACGGCCGGAACGGACGCACTTGCCGCCGTCTTTCAGAAGGGGCAGGCCCTCGTCTCTGGCGGCCTGGCCGTCAACGGTGTGGTCTTCGGCGTCTTTCTGCCAGATGGGCAGGCCCCAATCCTGGAAGTCATGCACGGTCTGGTCGACGTGGGCGCCCACGCTGTAGACCAGGTCTTCCCGGATGATGCCCATGAGGTCGGTGCGCACCATGTTGACATAATCGGCAACTTTGTTTTCCGGGCCGATGTAGGTGTTAATGGCCGACAGGCCCATAGCTACCGCGCCGGAACGATCCAGGGCGGCTTTGTCCACCAGGGTGACCTTCAGGCCGGCGGCTTTGGCCCAGGCAGCAGCCTCAACCGCAGCGCCGGTGCACGCCATACCACCGCCCACCAGCAGCAGATCAGTCTCTACGGTTTCTACCGCGGGTTTCGCACAAAAAGACCATTTACAGAATTCTCTTTCCAGAGCCATATCTCAGTGTCCTCCTTGAATTTTCGCTGCGGTGTAGACTACTCGGTCCGGGCCGGGCCGGTGTAAAAGCCGGATTTCTTGAGGCCGGCCAGGTCGCTGGGCAGGGTCTTGCCCTTGAAACAATCGATGGAACCTTCCGGCGTGGTCCGGATGGGGAACTTGAACCGCTTGATGGTCTTCTGGTTCCGGAACTTGATGGTCCACATGATGTTGTCAGAGCCGCGCAGCGGGAAGGTGCTGGAGCCCAGGGGCATGATGTCCGCATAGTGGCGGACTTCAATGGCCTGCTGGGGGCAGATCTTTACGCAGTTGTAGCATTCCCAGCACTGATCCGGCTCCTGGTTGAAGGCCTTCTTGCTTTCGGTGTCCAGGACCATCAGGTCGTTGGGGCAAATGTACTGGCAAGCGGTCTTGTCCAGGGCTTTACAGCCGTCACATTTTTCCACGATTACGAAACTCGGCATAACTTAAAACCTCCTCATTAGGGTTGAACGGTATCTTTATATACCAGCACAGTGCGGGAGGCGTCCCGCAAGGTCCGCCTCCTCACAACCTTACTCGGTACTACTTTTTCGCCTTAAGGTCGCCGGTGGCGAAGCCGTGCACCTTGACTTCGACTTTCTCGGTGAGGCCCCGGTAGTATTTCCGCAGCACGGCCAGGACTTCCGGGCGGCTGAAGTGATCCGGCACTTCCATATCCTCGGACAGCATCTTGCGCAGCATGGTGCCGGAGAGCATCAGGCGATCTTCCTTGCCGTGGCAGCAGGTGCGCATGGAAGCCATGCCGTCGCACTTGTGGCAGTAAAAGGTCCAATCGATGGGCAGCGGTTTCAGCTCCAGGGCGTCCTTGGGGATCTTATGAAAGATCTTCTGGGCGTCGAAGGGGCCGTAGTACTCGCCCACGCCGGCGTGGTCACGGCCGACGATCAGGTGGGAGCAGCCGAAGTTCTGGCGGAACACCGCGTGGAACAGGGCTTCCCGGGGACCGGCGTAGCGCATATCCAGAGGATAACCGGACTGGATGACGGTGTCCTTGACGAAATAGTGCTGGGTGAGGACGTTGATGGCATCGGTGCGCACTTCCGCCGGAATGTCGCCGGGTTTCAGTTTGCCCAGGAGCTGGTGAATCAGGACGCCGTCGCAGACTTCGATGGCAATCTTGGCCAGGTACTCGTGGGAGCGGTGCATGGGATTCCGGAGCTGGAGGGCCGCAATGGTGTTCCAACCCTTGTCTTCAAACATCTTCCGGGTTTCCCAGGGCCGCATGTAGAGGCCGGGAT
>CAYNMI010000428.1:0-2146 GCA_964398095.1 uncultured Desulfobacca sp. | reverse complement strand
CAGCGATGACCAGGTGGCGGAAATGGCCCTGGTGGAAAATATTCAGCGCCGGGACCTCACTCCCCTGGAGGAGGCCAGGGCTTTTAAAGAGATGCTGGACCGCGGTTACTCCAAGGAAGACCTGGCCCAGAAGCTGGGCTTCAAGCAGGTGTGGCGCATCGACGAGCGGCTCTCACTCTTGAACCTGGCCCCCAAGTACCAGGACGCCCTGGTCTATGGGGTCATCGGGCCCTCCCAGGCGTTTGAGATCAGCCGCCTTAACGACCCGGCCGAGCAAGAGCTGGTATTCCAGAAGGTCAAAGCCGGACAACTCCCCTCCTATAACCATATCCGGCGCTTCGTCAATACCATCCTGGAGGCCAAGCAGGACCGGGTGCTGTTCATCCTGCCCAAGCAGGAGGACTTGGAGACGGTCTCCCGCTGGGAGAAGGCCCTGGACGCGGTCACTAACCTCATCGTCAAAGCCTTTTCCCCGGATGATTGCCAGGTGCTGGCCAAGGTGATGCACGGCAACGCCCAGGTCAACCTCTTGAAAATCGACCTGTTAATCAAACACCTGGACCTGATCAAGAAGGCCATGCTGGAGAACCTCTCCCGGCAGGAGGTCGCGGCATTTATCCAGGAAGGAGGTGAGGGCCATGCCGATTTATCAGTATCATTGCCTTGATTGCGGCTCAAAGGACGAGCGGGTCGCGGGCCTGGACGATCACACCGCGGTATGCGCCGGCTGCGCCGGCCTCATGCTGCGGCTGGCTCAGGACCTATTCACGCCATATTTTGAAACCTTTCACATTACCAAGGAGGATAGCGGAGATGGAGTTCACGGTAATCAAGCATGAATTTCAGCAGGCCCTGGCCAGCGTCCAGGGCGTCATCGACCGGCGGGGCACCATGCCGATCCTGGGAAACGTCTTACTGGAAACCAATGGCAACGGCTTGACTGTATCGGCCACCGACCTGGAGGTCAGCTACCGCGGGGGCTGCCCGGCGCAGATCGCCCAAGAAGGCGCGGTGACCGTGCCGGCCGTCAAGCTCTTCGCCCTGGTGAAAGAGCTGCAGGACGGCGACGGGCTGGACATCAAGGCCACGAAAAATCACCACCTGGTGATTAAGCGGGATGAGGCCCGTTACACCCTGCACGGTCTCGACCCCGATCAGTTCCCGCCCTTTCCCGCTTTTGAAGGCGATATGTTCGAGATGGAGGCCAAGACCCTCAAGGATATGATCCAGAAGGTGCTGTATTCCACCAGCGCCGACGAACTGGCCTACCATTTAGCCTCTGTCCTCCTGGAGCGGCAAGATGGCAAACCCTGGCGCCTGGTGGCCACCGACGGCCACCGTCTCACCCTGATCGACCGGGAAGGCGCGCCGGTGTCCCTGGCAACCTCCATCCTGATCCCCCGCAAGGGGGCCCAGGAGATGGTCAAATTCCTGGATGGGGAGACGGTGCGGCTCGGGCTGACGAACCAGACCCTGCACCTGGCCAGCGGCGACCGGCTGTTGGCCATCCGGCTGCTGGATAAGAAGTTTCCCGAGTACGGCCGGATCATCCCGGAGGCCTTCAAAATCTCCTTCACCTTCAATCGCCAGGCCATGATCGACGCCCTGCGGCGATTGTCCATCCTGACTTCCGACCGGTTCAAGGGCATGCTCTTCAAGCTCCAGGCAGAGCAAGCAGAGATCACCTTCCAAAACCCGGACTCGGGCGAAGGACGGGAGATTCTGCCGGTTATCGAGTGCTCGGGCGATGCCTCCTTGCTTCCCATGGAAACCGGATACAACGCCCGCTATCTCCTGGAGCCCTTGCTGGCCATGACCGGGGAGCGGGTGGTTTTGGAGATCAACGAACCGGACCGGCCGGCCAAGCTCTCGGACCAGGGCGATCCCCATTACTTCAGCCTCGTGATGCCCATGGGGTTGTAGGGATGTCCCCATGAAAACCCTGTTATGGGTCTTTTGGCCCCTGAGGCGCGGCGCGTCCTGGAGAGACCGGCTCAAGATGGCCGGTCTTTTTATTTTACTGGTGGGCGGATGGGCCAGCATCTATGTCTTTGCCTGGCTCATTGATGGGAGGTGAGGATGGGTGCAACAAATGCCAAAGCCCCGGTCGGTTACTGTGACGTCCACAAATCCGAGCCGGCGGTGG
>CAYNMI010000427.1:0-2158 GCA_964398095.1 uncultured Desulfobacca sp. | reverse complement strand
CGGAAATCCCGGTCGAATTTCAGGCTCTGTTCCCGTCCGGTCCTGAAGGCGCGATTGGCGTAATTGCCCCCCGCCCCTGGCGTGGATTCCGGCGTCAGATGGTTTTTCAAGGTCCAGGTGACGCCTCGGAGTTGCGCGGCCAGTTGATAGCCGCCGCTAAAGGCGGCGCCGTCCCAGCGCCCCCCTAAAGTCACTTGCAACTGGCTCACCTTCAGGGGCGGCTCCTCCACCCGGTCCGGCAGGTTCATCCAGCCGCTTTCTCCGGGCACATAATAGACCCGGTAGGTGGTGAGCGTCCCGCTCCCCCCCGGCGGCGTAATGCCGATGACCCCGGGGACCGCCCCGGACACCGTCTGATAGGCCACTTCCTCCCAGGCCTGGGTGGCGGAATTCAGCACCTGCACGGCCTGGACGTTGCTCAATCTCTCCGCATCCGTCTCCCCGGCCACCCCGTTGGCCGCCAGGGTCAGGCTGGTGGCGTTGTCGGCCCCGGTGATCTCCTCCACCTGGGTGTTGTCCACCACCTTGCCGCTGCCTTTCACCGTCCCGGTGATCTTGGCCCAGCCATCTTTGGCGAAGTCCATCCTGATTTGATCGATGAAGCAGGAGGCGAAGCGCCGTTTCATGACCTGGCGCCCGAAGCGCATGGCCGCGGTGAAAGATGGGTTGGACCGGGCCACGTCCACCTCCCCGGACCGGGGCAGGATGGTGTGCCGGTAGCCCGTCGTCCCCGCCGGGTTCGTCTGCACCTCCCCCAGGCCGTAGCCCAGCAGAAAGGCGACATGCTGCGGCTGCGCCCGGGAAAAGGACAGGGTGCCCGCCACTTTGCCCCCGAAATCCCGGAGCCGGTCGGCCTCTTCCTTGCCGGTGAGTTCCTCCCGGTTGGGGGTTTTCACCGCCTGGTAGTTGAGCACCGTGTTCAAATCCACCAGCAACGTGGTGTCCAACGCCTGCTCGGTGTTCATGGCCACCTCCTGCTGTCTGGCCGAGACCGCCAGCAGATTGTGGGTGGCTAAAAAATTCCGGATGGACCGGGTCATGATCCGCTCTCCTCGTCAGATGTCGAAATCCTGCACCATGGCAGTCCCGTAATGCGCTGCGAACACGGAAAATTCCTGGTCATTCAGCAGGGGCTCTTCTTTGATGAGGTCCAGGGGCTGCAACTCCAGGCTCAGGTCCTGGTGCCACAGCGCCTTTCTCACCCCTGCCAGGATTTCATAGATGCCGCTGGCCTCCCGCCGTTTGGCGGTATTGCCCCGCACGATTACGAAGATGGTGAATTCCATGGTCAAGTCATAGGATGATAAGGTGACCTGGACGCCCTGGGTCTGGCGCAACTGCACCAGCACCGCCGGGAAGCGCCAATACTCCCCGTGCAGGTCGGACAAGTAGTCCCCCTGGTAGGTGGCCAGGGTTTTGACCAGGCCGTTGAGTTCCACCTGCAGGGCCGCCAGCACCGCATCTTCCACCGTGGTCCAGAGATCGTTGGCCATGGCCGCTTCCCCTTACCAATCCCTCTGGGTATGCCGGGAAAAGACCCGCATGGCCCCGCTGGAGTCCGTTATCTCTTTGGTCAGTGTGGGCATCTCTCCCTGCGGCCCGACGATCACCGCCTGTCCCGCCACCACCTGTTTCAAAAAGGCCAGCGCCGCATCATATCTTTGCTGCCACACCGGCGGCACAATGCTGCGGCGGGAGTAAAGGTGGTAAATGGCCAGATCCACGGCCAATGCCTTGACCTGGTCCGGTGGGGCGGACAGGGGTACGACATACTTAACCCCCAGGTAGGAGTCGATCTCCGCCTCGGCTTTGCCGATGGCCGCCGCGACGATGAGGCTGTCGGGGACCTCCCCGGATTCCACCGTCAAATCGGCCAGGTCAGCCTGGGAAATCATGTTCAGGAGGTCATCTTCGGTGCAATAAGCCATAACCCGATCCCTTCTTTAATAGAAATACGTCACCTTCAACACTGCATCGGTATCCGCGCCCCGGATAGCCCGGAATTGCTGGATGGCCTGGGTGCCGGCCAGCACCAGGGTGTCGCCGCTGGTAAAAATGTGCCCGCTGCTGGCGCTGGGAAGCCCACCGTCAATGCGAAAGCGAATATCTCCGTTTTCCGAGGAAATCATGGTGGCCCGGACACTCATCCGCGCATAAG
>CAYNMI010000426.1:0-2160 GCA_964398095.1 uncultured Desulfobacca sp. | reverse complement strand
TGAATAGACTCCTTCATGGTACCATCAATGCCACCTGCCATTTTCATCTTGCCTGCAATGCTTAGAGGTTTCATCGTTGAGAATCGCGGTAGAGATTTTCTCCCGCCAGGCCTTCTGGATTTTTTGGATCACCTTTTCTTTCACCCCGGCAAGTTGAGCCGTTGCAGCTACATAAGAGAAATGATGGTCGAATGTGTTAAGGATGTCTTCCTGAATATAGGAAGTGGGGGTGGGATCAGCATATTCGAGGTGAAGGTTTACCAACTCGGTAATCAAGCCCATTATGTTCACCCCATAAGTAGTTTTGTGTCTCGCATGCCCCTTAAGCACATTGTCCCCGAAAATCCCTGTACCCAACATTTTAAGGGCAGCCTGCTTTTTAGCCTTGCTTTCCCAAAATGGGAATTTCGGATAACAGTAATTAAAGAAAAGCCGTTCAGCCTCGGTTTCTTTTCTTGATTTGACCTTTATTGGTTTCCAGTAAGACCTATCCGGGGATAGCCGCTGAGGTTTTTTCTCATCTTGATTTTGAGAGATGATTAACTGAATGCCTTCGGTAATCTCTGCCTGAATCTCACCGTCTTTTTGATCGTCTTTCATCTGCCATATCCTCCTATGGCTCCCCTAAGAAAAATCCCCCAAGACGGTGAGGACGCCGCCCTGTCCTCTACGGTGATCAGCCGGGAGTTAGGGGGAAACTCGGTTCACTTTACTGGCCGTTGAAACTTCCACGAACCATCGGGATCACATTGGATTCGCTCCCCTCAATTATGCTCTTGAGTTTGTGCGCCCAGGCTTCCAGGGCTTGACGTTTCTCTTTGTCGTAAGAATGTCTATCATAGACGGCGGTTACGCCTCGTTCAACGTGATTCAGCAGCTTGGAGACAACCAATCTGGAAACACCCATACCGGTCATGTGTGAAGCCGCACTGCGCCTTAGATCGTGGGGGATAAAGGTAAATCCCAGGGCCTCCAAGCCGGGCCGCCTCAGGGCATGGTCAACAGCTTCCGGGGTTATATGCCTGTCGGTCTGGGGACTTGGAAAGACCCAAGGCGAGTCGCCGGCAAGGTTTTTTGCCGCCTGGAGAAGTTCCAGGGCCAGGGGTGACAAGGGCACTCGATGAGCCATCTTATTCTTTGCCTTCTCGGGCGGGATCGTCCACCACTTGTCGGTCAAGTCAATTTCATCCCAGCGCGCCGAGACGATTTCAGCTTTCCTCTGGCCGGTCACCAGTTGGAGCTTGAGGGCCAGCTTGGTTCCCTCAGCCATCATCTTTGCCCCTTCCAGGGCATGCCAAAGACCGCTGATTTCATCCGTAGTCAACACTCGGTCCCGCTGTTGCTCCTGGGCGGGGGCCCGGACTGCCAGGCAGGGGGAGACAGGTATAATGTCTCGGGACACTGCGAAGTTGAACATGCGCCGCACCACTGCCAGAGTTCTATTGGCCATGATACCTGCGCCCCGGTCAACTATCCCATCTAAAAGCCGGATAACATCGCGCCGGGTAATCTGTCGAGCCTTACGGTGTCCCCAGGCTGGCACAACGTCCTTTCTCAAGATACGTTCATCTTCCCGCCAAGACCGTTTGCGGGGCTTGGCCCATTTCTCCATGTACTCCTCAACCAAGTCTGCCACAGTGGGGGCCTTGCGTTCTTCTCGCCGGCCGGCTATGGTTTCGGCGCCAGGGTCAATACCATTCTCCAACTTCTTCATAGCTTCACCATGGGACTTGTGAGCATCGGCTAGACTCATCCGGGGGTAATCCCCCAAAGTTAAAAACCGGGCTTTCCCCTCATAACGATACATGTAAATGAAACTCCTCCGGCCCTTAGGTGACACCCGGACCCCGAGCCCGTTATCTGCCCATACCATGTATCGTTTCGCCTGTGGCTTTAGGTTCCGCAAAAACATATCGGTAAGTTTCATCTGCATCGCCTCCCCTGGATAGCATCCTGGCTAGCACTTTTTACTTGACAGCGGAAGATACATATAGGAATATCCTGAAACAAAGAATATGGATAACAATTGGGAATGTCAAGATAAATATTAAGGTAGTTGAATTTTCCTGGAAAGCTAAGGAATGGAGTGAAACAACGCTTTCCCTGATTCGTAATCAGCAGGTCCTCGGTTCAAATCCGAGTGCCGGCTCCAGTGATAAC
>CAYNMI010000425.1:0-2172 GCA_964398095.1 uncultured Desulfobacca sp. | reverse complement strand
AGCCTGCGCTTGCACAGGCTGGAAAGCCTGTGCCACCAGGATTTTTTCAAGTCGTAGCGTTCCACGCACCATCTCTTTTCTCGTTCCCAAGCCCCTGCTTGGGGACGCCATTTTCCCGCCCAAGCCCTGCTTGGGCACCTCTATTTTTAGTGGCACAGGCCTCCGACCTGTGTCCCTTTAACCCCCTCTCCACCCGCTTGCGGGGGGAGAGGGCCGGGGTGAGGGGGGGTAATAAATGTAGCGCGGGAAAGCGCCGCGCCTCCCGCCTTTGCCGCTCTGCCACCATGAAATACCGTTTAACCCCCACCGATGGGCGGAAACAGGGCAACCCGCTCATTGCCCTGCAGCACGAAATCCAGTTCCCGGCGGCGGCCATCCACCATGAGCAGGGTCACCTCCTGGGCCGGCACCCCGAGGCTCGGGAGGATTTGCGCCACCGTGGTCCCCGGCTCCACTTCCAGCGAGAGGCCCGCGCTGGCGTCATAATCCGGCCGATGGCGGCGCAGCGTGGCATTCAACAAAATTAATAAGGCCATGATAAAGGCAAGACCTCCCTACCGGCAGAAAAGCCCGCGCGCAATACCTTTCTCCCAGTCCAAAAAGATGGCGCCCACCTAATCCACACGCAACGCCCTATCTAAAATTAGATTCCCAGCAAGAGAAAGTCAAAAAATTTTTGTCGGTAAATTACTTCAGGCTGGTCAGGAACTTCTTTACAAGCTGATCCAGCCTCTACTATTTAACAACATTCTCATTCTTAGCGCCGCGCCTAATCTTGCCTACTTAAGCCATTAGCACCGCTCTTCCATATAAAGAATAGCGGTCTGGAATGGCTTGTACATTCTTCACCTTCCAGTAATCTGCACCGTTATATATTTAAAAAGTGCCCGCTTTTTCCAGTAGTTTGACCTAAAGTCAAAAATTAAATCTGGTTTTAGAGTTGAAACATCCGCAAAAATTAACTACATTGTTAATTACCCAACCCTTGTGAGGTGGGCGCTTCCACCCAACATCCCACCAGGAGGAGAAGATTTATGGAGAGGATTTTAAGGATTAACATGGGCGCCGAGGGCGGCCCCCAGGCCACTGCCGTCCCGGTGGGAGAGTATGCCGGCCTGGGCGGCCGGGCCATGACTTCCACCATTGTGGGTAAGGAAGTGCCGCCTACCTGCCATGCCTTGAGCGACGAAAACAAACTGGTGATTGCCCCCGGATTGTTAACCGGCAGCACCGCCACCACCTCCGGGCGCCTCTCGGTGGGCTGCAAAAGCCCCCTGACCGGCACCATCAAGGAGGCCAACGCCGGCGGTCAGGGGGGCCAGACCCTGGCCCGTCTCGGCTATGCCGCCATCGTCCTGGAAGGCAAGCCGGCCACCGAAGACCTCTACAAGGTGTTCATCAATAAAGACGGGGTCAAGATCACCGTGGCCAACGACCTGAAAATGCTGCCCAATTATGATCTCGTCGAACGGATGAAGGATGCCCATGGCGTTGACATTGCCTGCATCTCCATCGGTCCCTGCGGCGAGATGAAGATGGCCTCCGCCACCGTCGCCGTCACCGACATGGAACTGCGGCCCACCCGCCATGCCGGCCGGGGCGGCGTGGGGGCCGTCATGGGCGCCAAGCAGGTTAAGGTCATCGTCCTGGACGATACCGGTATGGGGATGCGCCGGCCCAAGGATCCAAAGAAATTTAATGAGGCCAATAAGAAGTTTGCCGAAGGCCTCAAGAGCCACCCCATCACCGGCGAGGCCCTGCCGGCTTACGGCACCAACGTCCTGACCAACATCCTCAACGAGGCCGGGGGCTACCCCACCTACAACTTTTCCCATGGCCGCTTTGAAGGGGCGCATCTGATCAGCGGCGAAACCGAGGCGGAGACCGAGACCGCCCGGGGCGGCCAGGCCACCCATGGCTGCCACCGCGGCTGCATGATTCGCTGTTCCGGCATTTATCACGACAAAGACGGCCATTTCCTGACCAAACAGCCCGAATACGAGACCGTCTGGGCCCACGGCGGCAATTGCGGCATCTCCGACCTGGACGCCATCGCCATGCTGGATTTCCTGGATGACAACTACGGGGTCGACACCATCGAGATGGGGGTCACCATCGGCGTGGCCATGGAAGCCGGCCTGGCCAAATTCGGCGACGCCCAGGCCGCCATCG
>CAYNMI010000424.1:0-2181 GCA_964398095.1 uncultured Desulfobacca sp. | reverse complement strand
CCCTCAATGAACCCACCATTGCCGCCCAGCACTATGTGGCGATGACTGCCGCGCAGGTCAAGGCGGCGTTTGCCAAGTGGCTACGCCCGGCAGATCTGGTGGAGGTAAGCCAGGGGCCGGCACCATACTAAATTATACCGAGGAAATAGGATCATGCATTATTTTCCCATCAGCCTGCCTGTATTATTGCTCCTCTTTGTTCTCTTTATAACTTTGCTCATTCTGGTCGAAGTTCATGTTCTGGAATACGCCTACCAAGCGATGGGCATCGACCGACGCTATGTGTTTGTCTTACTGTTTTTTTTCTTTCTTAGGAAGCTACATTAACATTCCCGTGTTTCAGCTGCCCCCGGAAATGGTCAAGTCAGGAGGCTTAGTCTATTTTTTCGGGGTGCCTTACGTGATCCCCATGGTCACTCAATGGCCAGGGACGGTAATCGCCCTGAACCTCGGGGGAGCAGTGATTCCCACTTTTCTGTCCATCTACCTGATAGCTAAAAACCGGATATTTGTGCATGCCGTGTTGGGGGTCGCAATCGTGGCTGCCATTGTCCATTATCTGGCTCATCCGGTACCCGGGGTAGGCATCGCGGTACCAACCTTTACTCCTCCCCTGGTCGCTACCGGAGTAGCCCTGGCCCTTTCGAGGCGATATGCCCCCGCCATGGCTTATATCTCTGGAACCCTGGGGACGCTTATCGGCGCGGACCTGCTTAACCTGGGAAAGATTCAGGGCCTCGGAGCTCCCGTGGCATCAATTGGGGGGGCCGGGACGTTTGATGGAATCTTTGTCACCGGCATCCTGGCAGTCTTGCTGGCTATCCTGATGAAACCACATCAAGAACTTCAAGAATAAGTATCTTCAACACCATCCTCCGAACATGGCGAGAAATTTTACTTAAATGTCGTCAGAAATTATTTTGCTGTCAATAAGGCTTGTCAAGTCATTTAATTTAGTTAAAAAATTGCCGGGAGCGAATTACTAACCTAGTGTAGTGAATCTAACACTTCTTTACATTTGGCGATTTTGGTCAGGATGCGTTCAACCGGGGCGCTCCATACAAAGACCTGAGGATTTTGATTGTGATTGTCCAGATAGGCCATAATTGCCTCGATCAAGTCCGGCACATTGTGGAAGGAGCCGCGCCGAATACGCTTGTCAGTAATCTCCCGGAACCAACGCTCCACGAGATTCAACCAGGAACTGGAAGTGGGGGTAAAGTGCAGCTGGAATCGGGGATGCCGCTGGAGCCAGGCTTTCACCCGAGGATGCTTGTGGGTGCCGTAATTGTCCACGATCAGATGGAGATCGAACCCCGCTGGCGTCTCAGCATCGATCTTCTTCAAGAAACGGATAAACTCTTGATGTCGATGGCGGGGCAGACAGTCTCCGATCACCTTGCCATCCAGCATGTTGAGGGCTGCGAACAAGGTGGTGGTGCCGTTGCGTTTGTAATCGTGAGTGAAGGTGCCGCAACGGCCCTTCTTGAGGGGCAGGCCCGGTTGGGTGCGGTCGAGAGCCTGGATTTGACTCTTCTCATCCACGCACAACACCAGAGACTTGTCCGGAGGATTGAGATAGAGCCCGACGACGTCGGCCAACTTCTCGACAAAGTGCTGGTCGCGGCTGAGCTTGAAGGTCTTGAGCAAATGTGGTTTAAGGCGGTGTTGCTTCCAGATGCGCTGCACCGCGGATTGGCTCAGCCCCTGAGCGCGGCCCATGCTGCGGGTGCTCCAGTGAGTTGCCTGGGGCGGGGTAGTGTGCAAGGTCGCCTCCACCACGGCGCGTATTTTTTGCGGAGATATGGCGGGCTTGCGTCCCGGACGGGGAGCATCCTGTTTAAGTCCGGCCAACCGCAAGGCCAAAAAACGCTCTCGCCAGAGCTGGACCGTAGGCCGCGACACTCCCAGAATCTTGGCAATGTCTTGATTAGAAACCCCATCGGCAGCCATGGTAATGATCTTGGCCCGCACCACCTGGCGATAAGGCAGGTTCCGGCCTCGCACCCAGGTTTCCAAGGTCTGGCGTTCCTCCACAGTCAGGATGACGGGTTTAGCTGTTCTGCTCATGTCCAACAGCATAGCCGAACTAATAAGCTTTGTAAAGCTATTTATGATTCACTACACTAGATTGCGGGGCCCGATCCTGATCAACCCCAGAGCTTGACGGCCACAAAGGGC
>CAYNMI010000423.1:0-2191 GCA_964398095.1 uncultured Desulfobacca sp. | reverse complement strand
ACATGCGCCATCCCGAAATCGAGGCCATGGACCGGGGGGAACTGGAACTCTTGCAGTTGGAGCGCCTCCAGAGCACCCTCACCCGGGCTTACCGTCAGGTGAAGTTTTACCGCCGCCAATTCGACCGCCTGGGTCTGAACCTGGACGACATCAAGAGCCTTAACGATCTGGCCCGGCTCCCCTGCACCACCCGGGAAGATTTGTCGGAAAACTACCCCTACGGCCTTTTTGCCGTGCCCCTGCGGGACATCGTGCGCATCCTCTCCTCCCCGGGCACCACGGAAAAGCCCCTGGTGGTGGGCTACGCCGCCCCGGACTTGAAACTCTGGCTGGAGCTCCTGGGTCGGCTATACGTAGCCGCCGGCATCACGCGCGAAGATATCCTACAAATCATCCTGCCCCCGGGGTTGGCCAACTGGCGCCGGGACCTCCAGGCCGGGGCCGAATACCTGGGGGCCTCGGTGATCCCCCCGGCTACCCTCAATTTCGCCAAGGAACTCATGGTGATGCGGGACTACAAGACCTCGGTCCTGGTCACCACGCCTTCCGTCGCCCGGCACCTCCTGACGGTGATGGCCGGCATGGACCTGGCCCCCGCGGAACTGAGCCTCAGAAAAGCCCTGCTGGTGGCGGCGCCGCTGCCCCCTGAGGTGCGCCGGGAGATCGAGGCGGGCTACCGGGTGAAGTGCGCCACGGCCTACGGCATCACCGAAGTCATGGGGCCGGGCCTGGCCTTCAGTTGCGGCGCCGACGGCGGCCTCCATTTTTCCGAAGACCATTTCTATCCGGAGATCATCGACCCGGACACCGGGACTCCGGTCCCCCCCGGCACTTCCGGCGAACTGGTAATCACCACCCTGAGCACCGTGGCCTTTCCGTTGGTCCGTTTCCGGAGCGGCGACCGGACCTCGCTCCTGCCGGAAGCCTGCACCTGCGGCCGCACCCTGGTGCGCCTGGGGGAGATCGCCGGGCGCACCGACCCCATCTTCTCCGTGGGCGGCATCAAGGTGCACCCGGACCAGGTGGGCGCCCTGATCGCCGAAGCCCTCCAGGGCCACCCGCCCAAATTCAGCTATCAGGTGGTCTCGGAAGCGGGCCTGGAAATCCTGGATATCGCCCTCACGGTGGAGGAGGTCTTTTTCTCCGACGAAATCAAGGCCCTGGAATGCCTGTGCCGCCGGGCCCGGCGGCATCTGGCGGACCACCTGGGGATCCACGCCCGCATCACCCTGAAGGAACTGAGCCTTGGATAATAAGCTCGTGCTCCGAACCAGTCAAGAGAGTGGATACCTTCGGTTGGGGAGGCGAAGGCCTGATCCGTCCCAGTAAGGCCGATGATAAAGCCGCAGGGCGCGCCGGTTCACATTTTTATTTTTCTTTCTGCCGCAAATAGCTTATAAGAAAATGCTAAGGAGGATGAGCAATGGTTAGTGTGCGGAAAATTTTGGTGATTGGTATTGCCTTAACGTTGTTAACCGCCGGCCTGGCCTTGGGGGCCGAGCCCGCCAAGGCGCCCATCAAGATCGGTGCGGTGATGCGGCTGTCCATCGGCGCCTCTGACGGCATTCCCTGTCTCCGGGGGGTGCAGATGGCGGTGGACGAAGTGAATAAAGCCGGGGGCATCAACGGCCGGCCGGTGAAACTCATTGTGGAAGACGAAAAAGACTCTCCCGCCGCCGCGGTGAATGCGGTGCAGAAACTCATCAATGTGGACAAAGTGGTGGCCCTCGTCGGCCCCATGACTTCCGGCGACACCATGGCTTCGGGCAAGATCGCCAGTGACGCCAAAGTGGTAATGCTCAGCCCCACCGCCACCACCCCCAAGCTCAGCGGCTACGGCGCTTACCTCTACCGGGGCTGCTCCCGCATCGACAAGCAGGCCCAGGTGCTCACCGATTGGGTGGTCAAAAACTGGAAGCCCAAGACCGTGGCCATTTTTTATTCCAATGAACCTTATGGTAAGGGCTGCGCCGGTCTGTTTACCAAGTTCTTCGAAAAGCACGGCATCAAGGTGGTGGCCACCGAGTCCTTCATGCGGGGCTCCCGGGATTTCAAGGCCCAGCTCACCAAGATCAAGGCCGCCAACCCCGATATCCTGTTCATCCCCGGCTATACCCAGGAAACCGCGCCCGCCGCGGCCCAGGCCCGCCAGCTGGGGATGAAGCAGAAAATCCTGGGGGTCTACGGCGAC
>CAYNMI010000422.1:0-2218 GCA_964398095.1 uncultured Desulfobacca sp. | reverse complement strand
CCAGATCAAGCGGCTGCTGTCCTTTTTGCCCAACAACAACCTGGAGGACCCGCCCCTGGCGCCCTGCGCCGACCCGGCGGGCCGGGAGGAGCCGGCCCTGGACAGCATTGTCCCGGACAGCGCGGCCCAATCCTATGACATGCACGACGTCATCGCCGCCATCGTGGACGATGGCGACTTTTTCGAGCCCCACGCCCACTTTGCGGGCAACATGGTGGTGGCCCTGGCCCGCCTGAACGGCCGGCCCATCGGCATCATCGCCAACAACCCCAAGGTGCTGGCCGGCTGCCTGGACGTGGACGCGGCGGACAAGGCGACCCGGTTCATCCGCTTCTGCGACGCCTTTAATATTCCGCTCCTGACCATCGCCGACGTGCCCGGGTACCTGCCCGGCAGCGACCAGGAGTGGCACGGCATCATCCGGCACGGGGCCAAGCTCCTGTGGTGCTACTCCGAGGCCACGGTGCCCAAGATTACCCTGGTGACCCGGAAGGACTACGGCGGGTCGTACCTGGCCATGTGCTCCCGGGACCTGGGGGCGGACATGGTCATCGCCTGGCCCACCGCGGAGATCGCGGTGATGGGGGCCTCGGGCGCGGCCAACGTCATCTTCCGGAAGGAGATCAAGGCGGCGGCGGACCCTGCGGCCAAGCGGGCCGAAATCATCGACAACTACGAGAACCTGCTCTACAACCCCTACATTGCCGCTTCCCGGGGCTTTGTGGACCAGGTGATCGTCCCCCGGGAGACGAGGCCCCGGCTCATCGAGGCCCTGGAGGTTTTGTGCACCAAGCGGGAGACCCTGCCGGCCAAGAAGCACGGCAATATTCCGGTTTAGTGAGCAGTGAGCAGGAAGCAGTGAGCAGGAAGGACTTTGAGTTTTTAATCTCGTGCTGCTCACAGCTCATGGCTCACGGCTGACGGAGGAGAATTATCCATGAGCATCAAACCCCAAATCCTGGCCGCTATCAGCGGGGCCATTGCGGCCTATATCGCCGACGAGGAGGCCAGTCAGGCCGCGGCCGCCGGGATGATGGCGGCGATGCCCCCGGGCCCGCCGCTGAACCTCTGGGCCCTGGCCGGGCGTCAGGAGGCCATGCAGCTGCGGCTCCTGGCCCAGCGCCGGAGTTTAAGATAAGTGTGCAGTGAGCTGTCAGCAGTGAGCAGGCAGGGAAAGCTGCCTTTAAGCCGTTAAGTTAGTTTTCCTTAGCTGCTTACTGCTCACCAGGGAAATTCGAAAGCTACTAATAAGGAGCACATAATGGCCGGAAAAAACCCCATCAAATTCACGGACACCACCTTTCGGGACGGGCACCAGTCGCTGTTGGCCACCCGCATGCGTTCCGAGGACATCATCCCCTTCATGGAGCGCATGGACCAGATGGGCTACTTTGCCATCGAGGTTTGGGGGGGCGCCACCTTCGACACCACCCATCGCTTTCTGGGGGACGACCCCTGGGAGCGGATCCGTACCATCAAGGGCATCCTCAAGAAGACCCCTACCATGATGCTTTTGCGGGGCCAGAACCTGGTGGGCTACCGGAACTACGCCGATGATCTCACCTACCGCTTTGTGCGCTATACCGCCGAGGCCGGGGTGGACATCTTCCGGGTCTTCGACGCCTTGAATGACATGCGCAACTGGGAAGTGGCGGTCAAGGCCCTCATGGACGCCAAGAAGGAAGGCCTCATGGCCCACTTCCAGGCGGCGGTGTGCTATTCCCTGACCCAGCGGCGCATGGGCGGCCCCATCTTCAACCTGGACTACTACGTCAACTTCGCCAAAAAGTCCGAGGAGATGGGGGCCGACTCCTTTGTCCTCAAGGACATGGCCGGCATGTGCTCCCCCAACGACGCCTACGCCATCATCAAAGGCATCAAGGAGACCGTGAAGATCCCGGTGGAGTTCCACACGCACTACACCTCCGGCTCCGGCTCCATGAGTTACCTGAAGGCCATCGAGGCCGGGGTGGACGTGGTGGACACCTGCCTCAGTCCCTTTGCCCTGCGCACCTCCCAGCCGGCCATCGAGCCCCTCATCGTGGCGGTGGAAGGCACCGACCGGGAAACCGGCATGGACCTGGCGGGCTTGATCGAGATCGGCTACGACCTGGAGAAGGTGGCGGTGAAGTACCGGGACCTGCTGGACACCTCCAAGATGGCCCAGATCGACACCGGGGTGCTGCTGCACCAGATTCCCGGGGGCATGTACTCCAAC
>CAYNMI010000421.1:0-2230 GCA_964398095.1 uncultured Desulfobacca sp. | reverse complement strand
GCAATCCTGAAAAACAATGGATGCAGATACTCAACGAGATCTCCCATAATATTCTGAAGCAATTCCATAAGCATTTTCGCAAGGCGGTTTTAGATGCCAATCTCGTGGATCTGGTTAACTCCTTGACCTCCAGCAGCTTAATTTACTTGGGCTTGGCCCCCTATTTCGCCGCGTACTCCTCATTTGCCATTGACCGCTGTCTGGGTGAAAAGATTATCAGCATCTTTTTGGCCAAGGGGTCCGACCAGGATGAAGAGACCCCCGTCATCAGGTTGGCCCACTTCACCGATACGTTTTATGAGGTGAATGGCGTGGGTCTGTCCATGAGACGACAGGTGGAAGCCGCCAATCGCACCAACAAAGACCTTACCGTGATCACCTGTGACCAGGTTCCCGGCCTCCATCAGAAAGGGGTGCGAAACTTCAAGCCGTTAGGGGTTTTTTATTTGCCGGAATATCCGGAACAAAAGTTATTTCATCCGCCGGTGTTGGAGATGCTGCACTATTGCTATGAGCATAATATCACCCATATCAAGGCCGCGACCCCGGGCCCCATGGGTCTCGCGGCCCTGGCCATCGCCAGGCTGCTGCGATTGCCGTTATGGGGGACGTATCATACCGCCCTGCCCCAGTATGCCCAATATCTGACGGAAGACAACGCCATCTACCATTTTATGTGGAAGTATATAGTCTGGTTCTACAATCAATTGGATCTCATCTTCGTGCCCTCCCACAGTACCGCGGCAGAATTGCAGCAGCATGGGATCGAGGCCGGCAAGATGCAGGTTTTTCCCCGGGGCGTGGATCTGTCCCTGTTCCATCCCGCCAAGCGCAACGGTTATCTGGAAAGCCATTTTGCTCTTCAGGCAGGGGTCAAGCTCCTCTATGTGGGCCGGGTGTCAAAAGAAAAGAACCTGGAATTGCTGGGACAGGTATTCAAATCGTTAATCCCGCGCCACCCTGATCTCCATCTCATCGTGGTGGGAGACGGCCCCTATCTGGAGGCCATGCGGCAGGATATGGCAGGCACTCCTTGCTTATTTACCGGGTATTTGGCCGGAGAAGATCTGGCGGCGGTGTTTGCCTCTTGCGATCTCTTTGTCTTCCCCAGCACCACGGATACCTTCGGCAACGTGGTGTTGGAAGCCCAAGCCTCCGGAATCCCGGTGATCGTCAGTGATTCCGGGGGGCCGCAGGAAAACGTCATACCCGGCAAAACCGGGTTCATCGTGCCCGGCAACGACACCGGCAGCCTGAGGGTCGCCATAGAGGCCCTACTGGCCGACCCGGCCCGGCTGAAGCGCATGGGCCAGGCGGCGCGCCAATATGTCCAGGAGCGCTCCTTCGAGAATGCCTTTCAAGCAACCTGGAAAATCTATGAAAAGGCCGCCATGACCGTTGACTCAGTCCCTCAGCCGGGCAAGACGAATTACGCCTAACCTAATGAGTCTCTTGCAAAAAGGCATTCTGTCATCCTGAGCGACGCGAAGCGATCTCGTATTTTCAACTGGTTATGAGATTCTTCGGTCGCTGCGCGCCCTCAGAATGACAGGCATGGAGATATTTGCAACAGGCGCTCATGGCAAGATTTTCCTGGAACCTTGGCCCATTTGTATAGCGTTTGCCAAAAATAATTTCTTGGGGCGCACCTGCGTGTGCGCCCTCATGCGGGCGGACACATAGGTCCGCCCCTACAAATCAAATAGGCTATCGGAAAAAACTTTTGGTAAGCGCTATAAGTCCAAATGAATATCGCGCAGCAGGGGCGGCATGGGGAACTGGCTGAAATTTTCTTTGCTGGCTTTGGGATTATGGGGTGTGTGGGGTTTTCTGGGCAAGGTGGCCTCCCAACACCTACCCGCCAGGCTGGTATATCTCCTGACCATGGCCGGCTGCCTGGCCGCGGCCGGGTATACCCTTATCGGGGGCGTGGGGTCATTCTCCGGGCGGCCCTGGGCCGTCGGCGCCGCTCTGGGCTCCGGGATCGCCTTGGCGGCGGGGCTCCGGTTTTTCTGTGAGGCCCTGGCCCGGGGGCCGGCCACCGTGGTGGTGCCCATCACCGCGGTTTATCCCCTGGTCACCGTGGTATTATGCCGGGTATTCCTCCAGGAGACCTTGTCGTGGTCCCAGGTGACCGGCCTGGCCTGCGCTCTGGCAGGCGTCTGGCTCCTGTCCAGGTAGTGGTATGGTCCTTTCAGGCAATAGCCATCCAGGCCTGACCCCTCCGCTA
>CAYNMI010000420.1:0-2234 GCA_964398095.1 uncultured Desulfobacca sp. | reverse complement strand
CTTGCCTGTCCCAACCAGCAGCTCCCTATCTTCTTCTGGTTGAGGGGTAACTTGTTGGTCAATGGCTGGAAGATAGATATGAAAAGTTGTTCCTATCCCTGGTTTTGACTCCACGGCAATATGACCGTGATGTTTATTAATAATAGTGTAGGCCGAGGCCAAGCCCAAGCCGCTGCCCTTATGCTTGGTAGTAAAATAGGGGTCAAATATTCTCGGCAGGTGCTCCGGCGGTATGCCCATCCCCTGATCTCGCACCGAGATTTTTATATATCTCCCGGCGCCCAGAGGCAAATCGCTCTCTGTCCCTAAAGTAAGGTTCTCGGCCCAAACCTTAATCGTCCCGCCAGTAGGCATGGCCTGAATGGCATTGATCGTGAGATTCTGGAAGACCTGGCCGATTTGCCCTGGGTCGGCTTCTATCGACCAGAGATTTTCTGGGAAGGTAGTTTCACATTTCACCGCAGAACCGACACAGGTAAAAGCGGTGGATTCGGTGAGGAGTTCCGCCATCGAGAAGAGTTTTTTTACCGGCGCCCCACCTTTGGCAAAGGTGAGCAGTTGCTGAGACAAAGCCTGAGCCCGCAGGCACGCCGCTTCTGCCTGAGCCAATCTGTCTTTAACCCGGGGGCCTATCTTGTCATCCAGTGCGGCCAGGCCAATATTTCCCAGTATGGCAGTAAGAATATTGTTGAAGTCGTGGGCGATACCCCCGGCCAAGGTGCCAAGGGATTCCAATTTACTGAACTGCAAGCGCTCTTCTTCGGCTTGCTTTTTCTCGGTGATGTCAATCATAATTCCCGCCAGGCCGGCAACGTTCTCATCTTGGTTCAGGAAGGTAGCCTTTTGCAGCGATATCTCCCGCTTCTGGCCTTGGGCGTTATAGTTGTGGAACTCGTAAACCTGGATACCGGGGTTTTGGAAGAGGGCCTGGTCCATCTTTAAGTACTTGTCACCGATTTCCTTGGGGAAGACCTCATGCACTGTTTTGCCCAAAACCTGCTCCTTAGTCTTGCCATAGAACTGGAGAAAGGCCTGGTTTACTCCTTGATACCGGCCATCGATGCCTGTATAAAAGATGGGGCTGGGTATGGTATCCAGAATTTGCTGGCGTAAGCGCAAGCCTTCCCTAATTGACTCCTCCGCCCGCTTGCGCTCGGTGATGTCGATCCCCATTTTTAGGATCATAGGAGAGCCGTCGATATCGGCAAAGGGATAAGTGTAGACCTGATGGATTCTTCCGTGGAAGGTGCGCTCCCACCCCATCAGCTTTTGGGCCTCCAGGATTTCCCTGAGATTGCAGTAATCGCACGGCGTTTGTCTGCCATAAACATATTCATAACAGGTGCGGCCCTGGGGGTCCCCGAAAATCTCCCGCAGTTGACGGTTACCGAACAGGATAGTGTAATCCGGCGCCAGGAGAGTGACCGTGGCCGGCATCTCTTCCAGCAAGGCCAAGAATCTTTGCCGTTCGTCTCGCAGGGTCTTCTCGGCCCGCTTGCGGGCGGTGATGTCTTGCCCCTGGGCGATGGTGGCCACAAGGGTGGCGCCATCCTCAGCATGGATGTTCGCCGAGTTCCAGAGAGCTATCCGGATATCGCCGTCTTTGCGAAGAATGGGGATTTCCACCGACTCCCAATATTCGCCACTTGAGGTGCGGGCAATTTGGCTCAGCGATTCCTCGCAACTGGTTTCTGGAAAGAGCAGGTCCAGTTTCTGGCCAACAACCTCCTGGGCGGAATAACCCGTAAGATTCTCGAAGGCACGGTTGAACCGGGTGATTCGTAACGATGGATCCCAGACTATGATGGGGGCGTTGGCATGACTGATCAGGTTATCGAGATAGTCACGGGTCTGCCGTAGGTTATCCTCCGCCTGCTTGCGCTCGGTGATGTCCTGAAAGGTTCCTGTGAGTTTTACCGTCTTACCGGCGACAACTTCCGGTTTACCAATGGCATGCGTCCAGAGCTCTTTCCCTGTGGCCGTGATGAATCGCATTTCCAGGTCAAAGGGCTCACCCTGCTCCAGACCACGCTTAATGGCGACGGTAAGTCTCTCCCGCTCCTCGGGATGAAAAAAGTTTATCGCCTCCTCCAATGGCGGCTGGTAGTCCAGGGGAACCTCATGGATGCGGTAGGTCTGCGGGGTCCAGCGGACTTCCAGGGTTTCTGCATCAACTTCCCAGCCCCCTACTCTGGCCATTTGGCCCACTTCATTGAGTAGGGCTTCGCTCTCCC
>CAYNMI010000419.1:0-2241 GCA_964398095.1 uncultured Desulfobacca sp. | reverse complement strand
GGCAAGTATCATCGAGATTTTCCCTACCACGGCGGCTTGCGGGGTTCTGTCCTTCATGGCGGCTGGTGGAGTTGGAGGTGGACCTGCGGATTTCCGGCAACATAGACTCCTCGAACTAAAACCCGGCAGCGCCGGGTGGACTTTTCTCATTATAGTTTATTCTTATACATTATCGGTTTCTTCAACCGATCTGATAAATTCTTTTGCGGCCTCAACCAACCTCCACGGCCTGCTGCGGCGCCGGAACCTGCCCCCGGGCCGGAGAAAATCCTCTGGCCTTCTGGGCAACTTTATGGTTTGATGCCGCAATAATGTCAATAATGTATGATATATTGCAGCGTATCATTATCATTTCACTTTTTTCACCTATACACGGTATAGTATTGCAATAGTTTGTTAGTTAAATTAGTAAAATTAATACCTACGGTAGGGCGTATATGCGGGTTCTCCTGATCTATCCTGAATTTCCCCGATCATTTTGGACGCTCCAACAAACGTGTGAATTCTTGGGACGCAAGACCCTCATGCCCCCCCTGGGCCTCCTTACCCTGGCCGCGCTCTTGCCCCCTGACTGGGAAATTCGTCTGGTCGACCTGAATACCCGGCCTCTGTCTGACGCAGACTGGCACTGGGCCGAAATGGTGATGCTCTCCGGCATGATCGTCCAACGCGACGGCATGTTAAGCCTGGTCCGGCAAGCCCAAGACCGGGGCAAACCCGTGGTGGTGGGCGGCCCGTTCGCCACCTCGGTGCCCCAGGACTTTCTTGCTGCGGGAGCCGATTTTCTGGTATTGGGTGAGGGAGAAAAGACTGTACAGCTGTGGCTGGCAGCGCTTGGCCGGGGTGAGAACCACGGCATGTTTCAGCATGATGAAAGACCCGAGATGACCGTGTCTCCGGTGCCCCGCTATGACTTGCTGAAGCTGGATGACTACGCCCTCGTGGGCGTCCAGACTTCCCGGGGTTGCCCCTATAATTGCGAGTTCTGCGACATTATCAACCTGTTCGGCCGCCGGCCCCGTTATAAAACCGCCGATCAGGTGCTGGCGGAATTGGACACTCTCTACAACCTGGGATGGCGAGGCCAGGTTTTTTTCTGCGACGATAATTTTATCGGCAACCAAACCCATGCCCGGGCCATCTTGGAGAAACTTATCCCCTGGATGAAGAGTCATGGGGAACCCTTTGATTTCTGGACTCAGACCTCCGCCGATCTGGGGCACAATCTGCCCCTTATTGACCTTTTGACCACAGCCAATTTCAGCAATGTCTTTATCGGGGTCGAGTCGCCGGACGCCGAGGTCCTGGCCGGCAACCGCAAGTATCAAAACCTGAAGAATCCCCTGGATGAAGCGCTGAGGAACATCATTGCCAACGGTCTGGGGGTGGCCCCCAGCTTCGTCATGGGCTTTGATCAAGAGACCCCAGGGGCCGGCGACCGGATCTGCGCCTTTGTGGAAAAAAACAATCTAACTATGGTCATGTTGAACCTGTTGCAGGCGCTCCCCAACACGGCGCTCTGGGACCGGCTGAAACAAGAAGGCCGGCTCCTCGATACCGAGGTTTCTGCGGACATGACCGCGGCGAACTTCAATTTTCGGCCCACCCGACCGGCCCCGGAGATAATCGCGGAGTATATCAGGACGGTTGATTGCCTTTATGAGCCGAGAACATATCTGGCCCGGACTTACCGGTACATCCTGTCCATGCGACCCACCCGGGCCGCCCTGGCCGGGAAAAGCCCGGCCCGGGACACCGACAAGCAGAACAGCCAGGGGTCGCTCTGGAGCCAGCGCCACAAGCTGGCCCCGCTGCTCAGGCTACTCTGGCGGCAAGGAGTGGTGGCCGACTACCGGGGGCAATTTTGGCGGCAATTGCTGGGGGTTTACCGGCAAAACCCCAGCCGCTTGCAAAAGTACCTGGTAACATGCGCTCAGGGAGAAAATCTCTTCCAGATCCGGGCGGGCCTGTTGGCCAAAATGGCCGAGGGGCCCCCGGCAAGGGCTAAGGTATGAGACGCCTGAAAATCTGGCTTTCAATCAGCTGCCTGGCGGTGGCTCTGGCGGTGGCGGGCTGTGCGGCCAACCAAACTTTGCAGCGGGTCGACACCCTCGATCAGCAAACCTGGGACACTATCTCGGTGTCGCAGCCCTCTGGCGAAAACACCGATATGCAGTTATGGGTAAATATGCGGGGGGGTGGCTAACCGTACTGCCGGAGTTTAAACGGCGCGCCGCCGGC
>CAYNMI010000418.1:0-2242 GCA_964398095.1 uncultured Desulfobacca sp. | reverse complement strand
CGCGCGGGAACCGGAAGCTGAAAAACCACTGGTAGTTCGGGCCCACAGTATCCTTGATCACCTAAAGGTTATGGGGGACCAGATCGGCGGGTGTCTGGCCCCCATCGAGCAGAAGATTGCCGGTGGCATCTTGTTCTCTGACAAGGCCGTGACCCAGGCCAATTTTCTCTTTGATCAGCACTCCGGCATCATCCGTACAGTGCTGGATATCCTCAAAACCGATAATGACTTCCTGAAGAAATACGTCCTGGAGGAAAGCCGCAAGCTGGGGCAAGCCTGCCGCACCTTTGCCACAGAGCACGAAGAGCGTCTGATCGAGGGAATCTGCCTGCCCCAGGCAGCCCCGATTTTTCTGACGCTTTTAGAGCGTATGGGTGCCGTCGCGCAGCAGGAGATGAACATCGCCGACCTATTGGCCGGCAAGCCTTAAAAATCCGCCGGACAGGGCTTGGCTGGAATGAATAAGCCCGCAGATAAGTTATGGAAATCAGAGGGAGCGGTGCGTTTTAACCCCGTTGCTTAAAGGCTCAGAATCGGCAGCAGATCGAGGTGGGAGTGCAGATGATAGCGGGCCCTAAGGCCCGGATTTTTGTAAGCCGCGAAAGGCACCCCCGCAGCCCTGGCCACCTCCCGGTCCAGGGCCGCATCCCCAATGTATAAAGCCGTTTCCGGGGCCGCCTGGAAGTGGGCGAGGATCTTTAACAGACCTTCGGGGTGGGGCTTGGGCCGGGTCACATCGTTGGCCGAGATGGTCAGATCGAAGCAATCAGCTATCCCCAGGGTGTCGAGCACCAGGGGCAGGCTTTTGCCCCGGTTGGTGGCAATGGCCGTGCGATAGCGGGTCCGCAGCCGGGCCAGCACTGCTTCAATGTGGGGTTCCAGGCGCAGCAGGGCCAGGAACGGGTCGTTATTGATGGTGCGCTGGTAGGCCTGGGCGTCGGCCAAAGCCGGGTGGCCCTGAAACAGATAATCAATGGCCCCCGTCGCGGTGCTGACGTGGACCACCTCCAGTTGCTCCTCGGATACCGGCGGCAACCCGAAGCGGGCCAGGATGTGATTATAAAAGGCCCGGTTCGATTCCCGGGAGTCGATCAACACCCCGTCGCAATCATAGATAATGACCCGAAACATTCCTTTTTCTCTCAGGGTTTTACCCCGCCATACTGACCACTGGCCACTGAACCCTGACAACTGCTTTTAAATATAACCCAAAACATCCAGTTGGTGGGCAATGTAGATTAATTCACCTGCGTCAATCTGCTGGTGGCGCAGGGCCAGCCACGTTTTGAGCCGGCCGCGTTCCAGTTCCGGGTGGCCCAAGAGAGCCCCGGCGATGGTGTCAATGATGCAATGTAAAAAGTAGGCCTCCTCACCCAAGTAGCCGTCCGGTCCGGGAAAGACCACCCAATCGGAGCTGCCGGCCGCGAGGAGCCGCGCCCCGGCCTCCCGCAAGCCGACCAAAAGCCGGCGGCCGGTGATACTGCTGCCCGCGGGCTCACCCCGCCAGCGGCGCGTGTCCATGGTCCGGTGATACAGAGTTTCGATGTGGCTATCAAAATCCGGGTCAATGGCGGGCTCAAAGATGGTGGCGCCGTCAAAATTGAGGGTAAAATAAAACAGCCCGCCGGGCACCAATAGCGCCAGCAGCCGGGGCAGGGCCGTGGGGAGATCGATGAGGTCCAGAAAGGCGTGGGCCACGAGCAGGTCCCAGAAGGTTTTACCCTGCTCGGCGTCCAGAAAAGCAAAGAGATCGGCAACTGCGAAATTTGCCTGGACCTCCAGATCGGCGGTTCTCAAAACCAGGGGTGTGCCAGGCGACACAGGCCCTTTTTTTCTACCGGCATAAGAGTAGAAGCGTCGCTCCGCCTCCCGGATGAACTCCGGCTCCGCATCAATGCCGGTATAGTCCGCTCGGGTGAGCAAACCCCAATCGATTAGCCGCTGGAACATGGTGCCGATGCCGCAGCCCACCTCCAGGACCCGGAGGGGCTTGGTGCCGCCCCGTTCCCGCACTGCCTGAACCAGATGCTCCCATACCCGGCGGTTGAGCGAGCGATCATCCAGGGTCTGTTTGGCGGCGAGATAACGGATATAATCCGATGCAGACGGACTCAACATGGGTTACCTAAAAGATTTTCAAGAAAGGTCCGGATGCGGGCCGCACTCTCGTTCCAGGTGGGGTGGGCTGCAGCCCGGCGGTGCGCGGCCAGACTCATTTCCGCCAAGCGCCGGCGGTCCGTCA
>CAYNMI010000417.1:0-2246 GCA_964398095.1 uncultured Desulfobacca sp. | reverse complement strand
CTTCCAGGCCGATGATCTTCTTGGGGTTGTTGGTCATGAGGCGCATCTTGCGCACCCCCAGATCCCGGAGGATCTGAGCCCCGATGCCGTAGTCCCGGAGGTCCGCCTTGAACCCCAGGGCCTCGTTGGCCTCCACCGTGTCGGCGCCCTGGTCCTGGAGCTCGTAGGCCCTGAGCTTGTTGATCAGGCCGATGCCCCGGCCCTCCTGGTGCATATAGAGGATGACGCCCTGGCCCTCGGATTGCACCCGCTCCATGGCGGCCTCCAACTGGTCGCCGCAGTCGCAGCGCAGGGAGTGAAACACGTCGCCGGTGACGCATTCGGAGTGCACCCGCACCAACACCGGTTCATCGGGGTTGATCTCCCCCTTTACCAGGGCCACGTGCTGGTTGTCGTCCACGTCGTTGTCATAGGCGATGGCACTGAACTCCCCGAAGTAGGTGGGCAACTTGACGGTGGCCCGGCGATGCACAAAGGATTCATGCTTCAGCCGGTAGGCCACCAGGTCGGCGATGGTGGCGATCTTGACATTATGTTCGGCCGCGAATGTTTCCAGGTCCGGCATCCGGGCCATGGTGCCGTCGTCCTTCATGACTTCGCAGATCACGGCCGCGCCTTTGAGTCCCGCCAGGCGGGCCAGGTCCGTGGAACCCTCGGTCTGGCCGGTGCGCACCAGCACCCCGCCTTTCCGGGCCCGGATGGGGAAGACGTGCCCCGGGCTCACCAGGTCTTCCGGTTGGGCCTCGGCCGCCACCGCGGTGAGAATGGTGGTGGCCCGGTCCGCCGCCGAAATCCCGGTGGTGACCCCCCGCCGGGCCTCGATGGACACCGTGAACGCGGTCTTGAAGCCCGATTGGTTGTTCCGCACCATTTGGGGCAACTGCAGCCGCTCGATGATCTCCGGCGTCAGGGCCAGGCAGACGAGTCCCCGGCCATAGCGGGCCATAAAGTTGATGGCTTCGGGCGTGACCCGCTCCGCCGCCAGGGTGAGGTCGCCTTCGTTTTCCCGGTCCTCATCGTCCACCAGGATAATCATCTTGCCCTGGCGGATGTCATGTATCGCTTCTTCAATGGGTGCAACTGCCATGGTTAAGGTTTCCTGTTTTCTGTTTTCTGTTTTCTGTTTTCTGTTTTCTGTTGTCGGTTATTAAAAAGCGGTACTCCTCGCTAGGTGGTTCTGGTCATTCCGTGGACAGCCTGGCTCCACGCCATTTCCTCGTGGAGCCCGGGTGACACCGGCATTTTTGGGTTATTTGTTTTCACTAACCCCTGGCCCCTGATCCCTGACCCCTGGCCCCTGCCTTATAAAAATCCATGCTTCGCCAGCAGCGCCGGCGTGACCCCCTCGCCCTGGGGCGCATCTTGCCCCAGCAGCCGGGCCACGTATTTGCCGATCAGGTCCGTCTCCAGGTTGACCTTGTCGCCCACCTTGAGGGCGGCCAGGGTGGTCTCCCGGGCGGTAAAGGGGATGATATTCACCGTGAAGCTGCGGCCCTGACAGGTGTTCACGGTCAGGGAGACCCCGTCCACCGCGATGGAGCCCTTCTCGATGACGAAACGGCTCAGGGCCTCGGGCATTTCGAACCTAAGACCGATATGGGCGGGGCCTTCCCGGCGTTCCCGCACCACCCCGACGCCGTCCACGTGGCCGCTGACCAGGTGCCCGCCCAGGCGGTCCCCCAGTCTAAGCGCCCTTTCTAAGTTTACCCGGTCCCCCGCCTTTTTCAAGGGGAAAGTCGTGCGGGCCAGGGTCTCCGGGGACACCTCGAAACTGGCCGCCGGCGGCGCCAGGGCCACCACCGTCAGGCAGGACCCGGCCAGGGCCACCGACTCCCCCAGGGTGAGCTCTGCGGCCGGAAATGAGGTCTTGACGGTGACCCGCAGCCCTTCGGCCATGGGGGTCAAGGCCACGATCTCCCCGACGCCCTCCACCAACCCGGTGAACATACTCGGCTTCATCCTTTAACCGGCGAATTATGCTTATGATTTTACACGAATTGGCCGGAGAAGAAAACTCCTTTCTCCTGACCCGGTAAGTGCGCCGCCAGGCGTATGACAGCCGCTGCCGGCTGTCCACGCGCCTTTTTCACGTTCTCATTCCCAATTTGCCCTGGGGAACGGCCATGGCGTGCAGTGCCCACCCTCCACGGTTGCAAACTGCAAACCGTCTTACAGCTCAAACCGCGCCGCAATGGGGATGCGGCGGCCCATGCCGAAGGCCTTGGAGGTGATCTTCAGGCCCGGGG
>CAYNMI010000416.1:0-2268 GCA_964398095.1 uncultured Desulfobacca sp. | reverse complement strand
TGCGCCAGTTTTTGGGCGATGCGGATTTTATCGGCCAGGGACAGATTGAAATCCTCGGCCTGGGTGCCGTCTCTCAGGGTAGTGTCGTAGATTTTTATCTGGCGCATGGGTTACCTCGTTTAGAGTTCAAAGTTCAAGGTTCAAAGTTCAAGGTTAAGATATCCTCGTTCCCGGGGAAGACCCAAAACCATGAAATGCATCGGCGGCCCAGATTTTCCAGCCAGTCCCGGAGGAGGCTGAAGCCTGCGACTACCGGAAGATGGTGGGCCATGCCCACCCTACACTTTTAGACCAGAAAAAATAACCTTGAACCTTGAACTTTTAACTATTTTTTCTTCGGTGGGGGCGTCTCCAGCCCGAAGGTATCGTGGAGCACCCGCACGGCCAATTCACCGTATTTATCTTCAATGACGCAGGAGATCTTGATCTCCGAGGTGCTGATCATCAGGATATTGATGTTTTCGCCGGACAGGGCCTCGAACATCCGGGCGGCCACCCCGGCATTGTTCTTCATGCCCACGCCCACGATGGAAACCTTGGCGATATCCTCATCGCTGAGCACCTGCTCCGCCCCGATCTCCCGGGCCACCGGCCCCATCAATTGCATGGTCTTTTTCAGATCACCCATGGGTACGGTGAACGTTAAATCGGTAAAGCCGTCAATGCTGGTGTTCTGAATGATCATGTCCACCACGATGTTGGCGTCGGCCACCGGCCGGAACAGCCGCACGGCTATCCCCGGGCGGTCCGGGACCCGGGTGACGGTCACCCGGGCGTCATTGCGGCTCAAGGCTACCCCCGATACCGGTACATCTTCCATTTCTTCATCCTCCACCGTCACCAGGGTGCCGGGCTGGTCAGTAAACGAAGAGCGCACCGCCAGGGGCACGGCATAGCGTTTGGCGAACCCCACGGAGCGGATTTCCAGGACCTTGGCCCCCAGGGACGACATTTCCAACATCTCGTCATAAGAGATGCGCTCAAGCTTGCGGGCTTTGGAGTGGAGCCGGGGGTCGGTAGTGTAGACCCCGTCCACGTCGGTATAGATTTCACAGAGGTCGGCCTTCAGGGCCGCGGCAATGGCCACCGCGGTGGTATCCGAGCCCCCCCGGCCCAGGGTGGTGATGTTGCCCACTTCGTCCACCCCCTGGAAGCCGGCCACGGTTACCACGCGCCCCTTTTTCAATTCTTCCCGGACCCGGCCGGTGTCGATGCCCACAATCCGGGCCCGGCCATAGGCGCGGTCCGTGTAAATCCGGGCCTGGTGGCTCAGCAGCGAGGTCGCCGGCACGTCCTGGGCTCTCAGGAACATGCTGAACAGGGACACGGTCACCTGCTCGCCGGTGGCTAACAGGACGTCCAGTTCCCGGGGGTCCGGGTCTTCGGATAACTCCCCGGCCAGGTTGATGAGGCGGTCGGTCTCGCCGGACATGGCGGAGAGCACCACCACCATTTTATAGCCGTTCCGCCAGCCCCTGACCACCCGGTTGGCGACGTTGGCGATGCGATCCGGATTGGCCACCGAAGTGCCGCCGTATTTCTGTACGATGATTGGCACGCTTACGCTCCAAGAATTTATAAAATATTAATTATATCTCATCATTAAAAAAAGCAAAAGTGCCTCCTGGCCATCTTTCGCCTTCGGGCCGGGTGCATTTTTCCATTGACGCTGATGAACAAATGGTGGTATTAAAAGAAAAAAATCACAAGTTAAGGAGGCCAGATACATGGCTGCAAAATTGATCAAAGGGGCCGAAGTGGCCGCCCAGATACGCGAAGAGCTCAAAAAGGAAGTCGACGAACTCAAAGCCAAGCACAATATCACGCCGGGCCTGGTTACCATCCTGGTAGGGGAAAATCCGGCCTCCGTCAGCTACGTCACCGCCAAGCAGAAGACCTCCCACGAGCTGGGTTTTTATTCCATCCAGGATAATCAGCCCGCGGACATCACCGAAGAAGCCCTGCTGGCCTTACTGGAAAAGTACAATAAAGACCCCAAGATCCACGGCATCCTGATCCAGTTGCCCCTGCCCAAGCACATCGATGCCAATAAGGTCCTGTATGCCATCAACCCCGACAAAGACGTGGACGCCTTCCATCCGGTCAATGTCGGCCGCATCCTCATCGGCACCTATGCCTTCCTGCCCTGCACCCCCGCGGGCTGCCAGGAACTCATCAACCGGGCCTACGGCGACCCCAAGGGCAAGGAAGTCGTGGTGGTGGGCCGCTCCAACATCGTGGGCAAACCCATGGTGGCCATCATGATCC
>CAYNMI010000415.1:0-2271 GCA_964398095.1 uncultured Desulfobacca sp. | reverse complement strand
GGCATGAAATCAATGGTGGTGAAACTGATTATCGGCAGCCTGCTGGCGGCGGGGCTCGTTATCTTTTGTCCTCAGATAGCGCCCCTGATCAGCCAGGTTTCCACCTCGCCGGTGGTTCGCCAGCCTGCACCGGTTTTGCCGCCGCCGGGCGTTAATCATCTGACCAAGGTGGAAGAGCTGATCTTTACCATGACCAACCAGGCCCGGCGAGCCAAGGGTCTGGCCCCCTTAATCAAGGATGCAGAGCTCACGAATGTGGCCCGGGCCTACAGCAATGATATGCTGGTGCGCCGGTTTTTTGACCATACCACCCCCGATGGGGTCTCTTTTGATGCACGGATCACAAACCACTACCACCACTGGGTGCGCGTTGTGGGTGAAAATATTTGGAGCGCCTTGGGCTATAATCCCGGTAACCCTCAAAAAATAGCCAAAATGATCGTAGATGACTGGATGAGCAGTCCCGGTCACCGGGACAATGTGCTCGACCCCGATTATACTCATTTAGGGGTGGGAGTATCAGCCCGTCATCACACCATTCGGGCTACCCAGGAATTTGTGGGGAGATTCAAAGCCTTCAACCTGGGAGAACTCCTCACCCCCAGGTCCGTTGAAGCAAGGTAGGGCTGGCCGTGACCACCCGACATTAACTGCTCACTGCTCACTAATAAAGGAAACCGATATGGCATTCAACCTTCCCGAGATTTATCAGGCCACCCTGCCGGGCGGCATGAAGCTGATCGGCGTGGAGTTCGACCGGGCGCCCTGGCTGAGTCTGACGTTCATGGCTAAGCGGGGCGCCGAAACCGACCCCCCGGGCAAACCCGGGGTGGCCGATTGGGCCGCGGAGCTGCTCACCCTGGCCACCGCCCGGCGCTCCCAGTTACAGTTGGCGGAGGACATCGAAGCCCGGGGGGCCCAGCTCAACGCCCGCAGCGGTTGGGACGCCACCCTGGTGAACCTGGAGGGGCTGGCCGAGGATTTCCCGGAACTCATGGCCACCCTGGCCGAAGTGGTCCAGACCCCCAGTTTCCCCGAGAACGAATTCGCGCTCATGCGGGAGCGCCGCCGGGCTGAACTGGTGCACCAGCAGGACGATCCCCGGGAAATGGCCAATCTCCGCTACCTGCGCCTGTTTTTCGGAGATGCGCCTTACGGCCATGCGGTGGAAGGCGACCTCCGCTGCCTGGATAATCTCGGGGTCTCTGATCTGAAGGAATTCTACCGCCGGGAGTTCACCCCGGCCACCGCCACCCTGGTAGTGGTGGGCATGATGGCCTTTGCCCGGGTGCAAGAGGAAGCCGCCCGGCTTTGGGGCGCCTGGCAGAGCGATGGTGAGGCCAGCCCGCCGTACGTCGCGGCGCCTGCGAGCCTGTGCGCCCCGGGTATTTATCTCCTGGACCGGCCCGACCTGACCCAGAGCGAAATCCGGGTGGGCCACCTGGGGCTGCCCCGGGCCCATGCCGATTACTTTCCCTTGAAGCTGGTGAACTACATCCTGGGCGAAGGCGGCTTTTCCTCCCGCCTCATGGCCCGCATCCGTTCGGATTTGGGCTTCACCTACGGCATCCGCAGCAGCTTTTCCTTCCGGCGGGCCCCGGGGCCTTTCATCGTGTCCACCTTCACCCCCGCCGAGAACACCGCGCAGGTGGTGCAGGAGATCGGGGCGGTGATCACCGAAGTCCACCAAAACGGGGTCACGGATCAGGAATTGGCCGAGGCCCAGAGCTTTTACGTGGGCCATTTCCCCCTGGGCTTGGAGACCTCCCGGGGGATCGGGCGGCAGGTGATGTCCATCGACCTCTATGATTTGGGGACCGATTACCTCAAGCGCTATTGTGACCAAATTCGCGGCGTCACCCTGAACACCGCGGCCGCCGCGGCCCGGGAGCATCTCCAGCCCGAAAACCTGGTGACCCTGGTCATGGGCCCGGCCGCGGTCTGCGCTGAGGCTCTGCGGGATATCGGCCCATTGAAAATTCTTAACGAAATTTAGGCTACCAATTTTTTAGTTGACAAATGTCGTGCGATGTTATGAGATAGAAATGATTTTGTGAAAAAAAGGATAAGCCCCTTGGGGACCATTTAATTGAGGGAGGAAAAGTTTCATGCACAAAACCCCGTTATTGGATCAACTGGAATCAGGTCCATACCCCAGCTTTGTAAAAGACCTGAAGCGGCTGGCCGCCAAAAAGCCCCAGGTCGACGACTTGTTAGGGCAACTCGAAAGGTCTTATAAGGAAAAAATCACCCACTGGAAGCACGGCGGCA
>CAYNMI010000414.1:0-2279 GCA_964398095.1 uncultured Desulfobacca sp. | reverse complement strand
TGGTGGACCGGGAAGAAGGCGGCAAGGAGGCGGTGGCTGTGGAAGTTCCCGATGTAGAGGCGGTGTTTACCATTTCCGAATTAAAATAACGTCGCCGCTGCCAGCGGCTGGCGGGATTTTCAGGAGCCAGCCGCTACCCGTAATTTATTCTTTCGCCCATTGTGCCGATGCAGCAAGAAAACGGAGGAATCATGTCCCTCGAATCAGCCAAGGCCTTTTTGGCAAAGATCAAGCACGATGAGAAGTTCCGGGAGCAGTGCGCCAACGCCGCGTCCCATGAAGAACGCCTGAAGCTGGTCAAGGCGGCCGGGTTCGATTTCACCACGGCAGAATTGGACCAGGTGTCAGGGGAACTTTCTCTTGAGGAATTGGATCAGGTGGTGGGGGGGACAGTTTTAGTCTTTCTCAAGCCCCCTGCGCCCACCCGGCCCGACTATCCCGGATAATTCACCGGATTGCCAAAAATTAGGTGGCACACGCTTTCCAGCCTGTGCGAAAAACACTCTGCTATCTGGGATTTTCAAAAATTAACTAATATTTCAATTGCTTGCCTTAGATTTGGAAAATTTTACGAATAAAGGCGGCTAATGGACCATTCTTCCTCCTGGCTATTCTTCGTCGAGGTCCAGGGCGTTGGGGATCAGCGCTTCGTCCATGGCTTCAGCGGGGGCCTCTCCCAGTACCTTGACGTTGGTTTGGGTCACCGCGTCGGTAATTTGGGAATTAATCAGGGTCGGCCCTTCTCCACCCACAATCTCATCCAGGCTGGCCGGGCTCAGGGGTTCCTGGTCGCTGGCTTCCAGGCCCGGCACGGTGCACAACTCTGAGGTGCGCACCAGATAGCCGGCGCGCTGTACCGCGGCCAGCCGGGCGTCGCTGGTGGCGTAGCCCTGGATTTCTTCCCGAAATTTAGGATCTTCCTGTAGCCGCTGGCGCAATTCCTTTATCCCTGCCATGGCACCTCCTTTTTGGTGGTCATATCGGCACCACCGCACCAAATCTTAAACCTTATTTTCCCAATTTCTATTTGCGTAAATAACTATCTATTATTAATGATAATTTTGTTTTTGTAAGCTCAATGGTGCCTTTCAAGTTAGATTCTTCCGGTGCCGATACTCTAGAAAAGCAAGGGAAAGGAGAAGATCATGGCCCTGGAATCGGCCCGAGCTTTCTTGGCCCGGTTGAAATCTGACCAGAAATTCCGGGAGAACCTGGCCGGCCTCACTTCCAAAACAGCGCGCCGGGATTGGATCAAAGCCGGAGGCTTTGACTTCACCCAGGAAGAACTGGAGGCGGCCACCGGGGAACTGGACCCCGAGGAATTGGACCGGGTGGTGGGCGGCACCCTGTCATTGCAGACCCCCGGTGTGTATATCAACGAAATCAGCGCCTTTCCCAATTCGGTGGTGCCGGTGGCCACCGCGGTCCCGGCTTTCGTGGGTTACACCATGCCTGCGGAAGGCGAGGATGAGGAAACCTAAGGAATTCCGGTGAGTTCCCTTTGTGGATAAGGGGCGAATTAAGGGAGGGACTTGAGTTTTTCCGGCTAGGCCTCAATGGGTTTGAAGATCAAGACTATGCCCATGACCACGAATACCATGGTATCCGCGGCGGGGCCCCAGAAGCGGCCGGTGATGGACATGACCATCCCCAGGGCGAACGCGGCCACGAAAGTGCCCCGGATGCTGCCCAGGCCTCCCACTATGACCACCGCAAAACAGATGAGCAGGACCTGGAAACCCATGTAGGGGTTGACCGCGGTAATGGGGGCATAGAGCACCCCGCCCAGGGCCGCCAGGCAGCTTCCCAGGGTAAAGGCCGCGGCAAAATATTTATCCACGCTGATTCCCAGGCTGGCCACCGCCTCCTTGTCCTCCAGGCCCGCCACGATGATTTTGCCCATCACCGTGCGCCCGAAGAAGATTTCCAGTCCCGCAAAGATGAGCAGGGAAATGAGAATAATGACGAGCCGGTAGACCGGGAGCTGCACGCCCCCCAGTGCCACGGTGGCGCTGATGGGGTCCGACAACGGGATGGGGATGGCCCCCCAGATCCACTTCACGGCGTCCACCCCGATGAGGAGGACGGCATAGGTGGCAATGATGGCGTAATCCACGGATTCGCCATAGAGCCTGCGGATAACGAACCGCTCGATCAGGTAGGATATGGGGATCACCGCGAGGACCGCGATGATGGCCGAAACGAAAAATCCCACTCCCAATTGTTGCAGGGAGGCCGCCAGGAAATAGGCGCCCAGGGTGTACACCAGGGCGTGCGCG
>CAYNMI010000413.1:0-2285 GCA_964398095.1 uncultured Desulfobacca sp. | reverse complement strand
CCCAACGCCGTCGCCTATATCCTCTACAAGGATATCCGCACCCCGGGGCAGACGGAGCTGTTTTACAAGCAGGTCCAGAGTGATCCCGGCGTCATGCTCACCAAGGCGGAGATCGCCGGGGTGGAACTCGGTGACGCCGGCAAACTCCGGATCAAGGCCACCGACACCCTGCTGGGCGAGAACGTCATCTTCGAGGCCGACCTGGTGGTTCTGGCCACCGGCCTGGTCCCGGCCACCGCGGACGAGGCCGTCCTCAACCTCGGCTATCGTCAGGGGCCGGGGCTGCCTGATCTGGAGCTGTTCAGCGGCTTCGCTGACTCCAACTTCATCTGCTTCCCGTACGAAACCCGCCGGACCGGCATCTACGCCGCTGGCTGCGTCCACCAGCCCATGAACATGGCCATGGCCATGGAAGATGGCGTGGGCGCTGCCTGTAAAGCCATTCAGGCGGCGGAGCACGTCGCCGAGGGTATGTCGGTGCATCCCCGGGCCTGGGACATTACCTTCCCGGACCCGTTTATGCAGCGCTGCACTTCGTGTAAGCGATGCACGGAAGAGTGCCCCTTCGGGGCCATCGAAGAAGATGATAAAGGCACCCCGTTCTACAAGATCAACCGCTGCCGCCGGTGCGGCACCTGTATGGGGGCCTGTCCGGAGCGCATCGTCTCCTTCAAGGACTACAGCGTCGACCAGATCGGCTCCATGCTCAAGTCCCTGGATGTCCCGGAAATCGAGGATGAGGACGATCCGTTGGCGCCTCTCCGGGTCATCGGCCTGGTGTGCGAAAACGACGCCTACCCGGCCTTGGATGCCGCGGCGCTGCACAAGCTGCGCATTAACCCGATGGTCCGGTTCATCTCGCTGCGCTGCCTGGGGTCGTTTAATATGGTGTGGGTCTCCGACGCCCTGTCCCGGGGAATTGACGGCATGATTCTCCTGGGGTGCAAGCACGGAGACGACTATCAGTGCCACTTCGCCAAGGGCAGCGAACTCTGCGAATACCGCCTGAGCAAGCTGTCAGAGACCCTGGACAAGCTGGGTCTGGAATCAGACCGGGTGATCATGTACCAGATCGCCCACTCCGACTTCGACCGCCTGCCCCAGATTATTGACGACTTTGTGGCCCGGGTGCGCGAGATCGGCCCCAACCCCTTCAAGGAATTTTAGGAGGTATGATCCATGGCAGGTGAAAAAATCATAAAACCGGACCTCCAATTCGTGAAACGGGTGATGGCCGCCGGGGGGGACACGGTCAAGCAGTGCTATCAATGTGATACCTGTTCGGTGGTCTGCAACCTCACCCCGGACGAGAAGCCCTTCCCCCGGAAGGAGATGCTCATGGCCCAGTGGGGTATGACCGAGGTCCTCAGCGACCCGGATATCTGGCTGTGCCACCAGTGCAGTGACTGCACCGTATACTGCCCCCGGGGCGCCAAGCCCGGCGAAGTCCTCGGGGTCCTCAGACAGATGTGCATCGAGAAATATTCCCAGCCGCCGGTGGTGGCCAAGGCCGTGGGAGACCCCAAGTTCCTGCCCCTGCTCATCGCCTTCCCCATGCTGCTCCTGATGCTGGCCCTGAAGGCCACCGGACACTGGAACATCCCGGAAGGGACCATCGTCTACTCCAAGTTTGTCCCCACCCTGCTGGTGGACTTCATCTTTGTGCCCACCTTCTTCTTCGCCGTGGCAGTGCTGGCCAAGGGCGTTCAGGCCTTCTGGCTGGACATTAATGCCCCCCACCCCTGGCGGGTCAAGATCGAGGGCAACCTGGTAAACAATCTCATCGCCACCGTGAAGGAAATCATCTTTCACGAGCGTTTCCGGCAGTGTGAAATAACCTATAACCGTTCCGTCAACCACCTGTTCCTGGTGTTTGGGTTTATCTTTTTACTGGTGGTCACTTCCTGGGGATTCCTCAACGAGTGGGTCTTGCATAACGAATCCCCTTACTTTTTCCTGTCACCCCTTAAGTTGCTGGCTATGGTGGGAACCGGCTGTTTGCTCTACGGCATTTGGAACATCCTGAAGGAGCGCCAGGCCAACGCCGAGAAGTCCGGCTACGGCTCCTACTATGACTGGTTCCTTATCTACGTGATCTTTGCCGTGGGCGCCACTGGCCTCGGGGCCTGGCTCTTCCGCCTGCTCCACATCCGGATTTTGGCCTACCCCACGTACTTTCTGCACCTGAGTGCGATCTTCATGCTGTTCTTCTACGCCCCGTACACCAAGCTGGCCCACATCGTCTACCGCACCGTGGCCATGCTCCACGCCCGCATGTCGGGCCG
>CAYNMI010000412.1:0-2286 GCA_964398095.1 uncultured Desulfobacca sp. | reverse complement strand
CCAGCATGACGATGGCGTCGTCCACCACGAAGCCCACGCAGAGGATCAGGGCCATCAGGGAGAGGTTGTCCAGGCTGTAATCCAGCAGGTACATGACGGAGAAGGTGCCCACGATGGACATGGGCAAGGCCAGGCTGGGGATGGTGGTGGCGGACAGGTTGCGCAGGAAGAGGAAGATGACCATGACCACCAGCCCCAGGGCCAACAGCAGGGTAAACTGGACGTCGTCCACCGAGTTCCGGATGGTAACGGAACGGTCGTAAAGGGTGACGATTTTCACCGAGGCGGGAATCTGACTCCGCACGGTGGGCAGCAGTTTGTTGATGTTGTCCACCACTTCGATGGTGTTGGTGCCCGGCTGGCGCTGGATGGCCAGGACGATGGCCCGGGTGTTTTTATACCAGGACGCGACCTTGTCGGCGGTGACGCTGTTCAGGACCCGGCCCAGTTGGTCCAGGCGCACGGGCTGGCCCTTGCGGTAGGCCACAATCAGGGGCCGGTACACCGCGGCCGTGGTGAGCTGGCCGTTGGCCTGGACGGTGAAGGCCCGGTGAGTGCCGTATAAGGTCCCGGTGGGCAGATTGACGTTGGCGTTTTTGACCGCGTCGGCCACTTCGTTAATGCCCAGGCCCCGGCTGGCCAGGGACTGGGGGTCCAACTGGACCCGCACCGCATATTTCTGCTCCCCAAAGATTTGCACCTGGGCCACGCCGGTGATCATGGAAATGCGCTGGGCCATGAGGGTATCGGCATACTCGTCCACCGTGGACAGGGGCAAAGTCTCGGACATCACCGCCAGGTAAAGGATGGGCATATCCGCGGGGTTGACCTTCTGGTAGGTCGGCGGATTGGGCATGTCCGGGGGCAACTGCTTGGAGGCCTTGCCGATGGCCGCTTGCACGTCCTGGGCCGCGGCATCCAGGCTGCGGCTTAAGCTGAACTGAAGGGTGATCTGGCTGAGCCCCAGGGCGTTGGTGGAAGTCATGGAGTCCAGGCCGGCGATGGTGGAGAACTGACGTTCCAGGGGAGTGGCCACCGCGGAGGCCATGGTTTCGGGCGAGGCCCCGGGAAGTTCGGCGGATACCAGGATGGTGGGAAAATCCACGTTGGGCAGATCGCTTACCGGCAGGTAGCGATAGCTGATGGCCCCGAAAATCAGGATGGCCACCATGACCAGGGTGGTCATGACCGGGCGGCGGATGAAGAGCTCGGTGAAGTGCATAGGGCCGCTCCGGGACGCCTAAAGCCCGCTCTTGATCTGCACCTTGGCTCCCGGCACCAACCGCAGTTGGCCGCTGGTCACGACCTGTTCCCCAGGCTTGAGCCCTTTGGTGATGATGACGTCATGGTCGATGTCGTGCCCCACCTCCACCTGGCGCACTGCCACGGTATGGTCGGGCTGCACCACGAAGACGATCTGCCCTGACGGGCCCGTCTGCACCGCCTGGGAGGGCACCAGGATGGCGTGGGGCTGAGTGGAGAGGTGCACCACGACGTTGACGAAAAGTCCCGGCCACAGGCGCTTGTGCTCATTGGCAAAAGTGGCCTTGCACTGAATGGTCCCGGTAGCTGTATCCACGGCGTTGTTGATGAAGCTGAGGACCCCCATCTCGGGGTGGTCTTCCTGCCCGCCGATAACGGCCTCCACCGGAATTTTCTCCATCGCCATGTACTTCCGGAGTTCCGCCAGGTCTTGCTGGGGGATGGCAAACGACACATAGATGGGCTGAATCTGGTTAATGACCAGCATGGCGGTGTCGGCGTTTTCTTTGATCATGTTCCCCTGGTTGGCCAGCAGGTTGCCGGTGCGGCCGCTGATCGGCGCCTTGATATAACAATAACTCAGGTTGAGTCTGGCATTTTGCACCGCCACCTGATCGGCATGGAGCGTGGCCCCCAGGGATTCGGCGGTGGCCTTGGCCTGGTCGTAGTCCTGCTGGCTGACGAACTGTTTCCGGATCAATTCGGCATAGCGTTTGAGGTCGGCCTGGGCCTTGGTCGCCAGGGCCTTGTCTCTGGCCAGGTTGGCTTCGGCCTGTTTCAGGGCCGTCTCGTAGGGCCGGGGGTCAATGACGAAGATGAGCTCTCCCGCTTTGACGTCCTGGCCTTCCTTAAAATTGACCTTCACCAGTTGGCCGGCGAGCCGGGATTTAATGGACACGGTGGCATAAGCCTCGACATTGCCGATGGCCTTCAACTCCACGGGCACCGTCTTTTCCACCACCGGGGCCACCAACACCGGCACCGGCGGCGGCGCGGGCTTCTGCTTGTCGCCGGAACAGGCGG
>CAYNMI010000411.1:0-2288 GCA_964398095.1 uncultured Desulfobacca sp. | reverse complement strand
TTCGGTTTCGCGGGGCCCGGGCGCCGGGAAAAGATGTGGCCATCGTGGCCATCGACGACAAAAGTGTGAAGGCCGTGGGGCGCTGGCCCTGGTCCCGGGAAGACATGGCGCGGCTCCTGACCCGTCTGAAAGCGGCCGGCCCTAAGGTCATCGCTCTGGATATCATCTTTGCCGAAAAAGAAGAGACCGCGGTCTACCAGACGATCCAAAAATTGTATAAGGAGATCGCCCGCCGGGGCCCCGCGCCGGAAGTTCTGAAGCTCCTGAAGGCTGAGCAAAACCGGGCCGACGTGGACCGGCTTCTGACCAAGGCTGTATCCCAGGGCACCCCCACCATTCTGGGGTTCTTTTTTCGGGGGGTGGGCGGCAAGGTGGGCGGAGTGCGGCCGGACCAACTCATGGCCGCATCTTTTATCCAGGATTCCACCTACAACGTGGTGCGCCTCCTGGATACCCGGCCGGCCCAGGTGCCTTTGGTGAGCGCCGCCGGAGTCGAGCGCAATCTCCCGCAGATCATCAAGGTGGCAGCCGGCGACGGCTATTTCAACATGATCCCCGATGCCGACGGCGGCGTGCGCTGGATTCCCATGAGCATTATGCATGGTAGCGAATTCTTTGTGCCCCTGTCCCTGGCCGCCCTGTCCCACTACCGGAATCGAGCCACTACGGCCATTACCCTCTCGCGCTGGGGCGTGGAAGGAATCCGCCTGGGGCACCAGCGGATACCGGTGGACCGCTACGGCCGCCTCCTCATCAATTATCTGGGCCCCGCCGGCCTCATACCCACGTATTCCGCGGCCGCGGTCTTAAACGGCACCCTGCCGCGGGGGGCTTTGAAGAACAAGATCGTCCTGGTGGGAGCCACGGCCGTGGGTATCTATGATATGCGGGTTACGCCGTTCTCCGGGACTTTCCCCGGCGTGGAGATCCAGGCCACCATCATGGACAATATCCTGCGGGGGGATTTCCTCCGCACCCCGGCCTTTGCCATGATCATCATGCTGTTGATCCTGGTGTTCCTGGCGGTCCTGCTGGGAGTGGTGCTGCCCCGCCTCTCCGCGTCCATATCGTTTCTCTTCGCCCTGGCGGTCGCAGGCGGCTACGTGGTCTTCAATTATTACCTGTTCACCCGCCAGGGGGTGCAGTTGGAGCTCTTTTATCCCCTGGGCCTCATTGGCCTGGTGTTTCTGGAAGTCACCTCCCAGCGCTTTTTGACGGAGGAGGTGGAGCGGAAACGCATCCGCAAGGCGTTTGAATCTTACGTGGCCCCCACCGTGGTCCAGGAGATGCTGAAGCATCCCGAGCAACTGCGCCTGGGGGGCGAGCGCCGGGAGATCACCGTCCTGTTCAGCGATATCCGGGGCTTCACCACCATGTCGGAAAAGCTGGACCCCGAAGCCATCGCCCAACTATTGCGCGATTTCCTAACCCCCATGAGCAACATTATCATTAACCAGGGGGGCACCATTGACAAGTATATGGGTGACGCCATCATGGCCCTCTTTGGGGCACCGCTGTTGCAGCCGGATCATTCGCGTCTGGCCTGCCAGGCCGCGCTGGAGATGGAGGCCGGGCTGGCGGCCTTAAACCGGGAATGGGCCGAACAGGGGCGCCCGCCGCTCAAAGTCGGGATAGGAGTGAACACGGGACCGGTGGCCGTGGGCAACATGGGTTCCGACCGCCTCTTCGACTATACCGCCATCGGTGACAACGTCAACCTGGCCTCCCGCCTGGAAGGGCTCAACAAGTACTATGGGACCAACATCCTGATCAGCCAGGCCACGGCGGCCGCGGTGGGCAACGGTTTTATCCTGCGGGATGTGGATCAGGTGAAGGTCAAAGGCAAGGCCCAGGCAGCCCGGATTTATGAACTGCTGGGGGAAGGCGAGCCCGAGCCGGCACTGGCCCGGTATCTGGAGCTCTACCATAAAGCCCTGGCCCTCTACCGGGAGGGCCGCTTCGCCGAAAGTATTGCCACCTTTGAGAAGGTGTTGGAGGGGCGCCCCGGAGACGCGGCCGGCCAACGCTACCTCACTTTAGCCCAGAAGCACCAGGAAACCCCGCCCGGCCCCGGCTGGGAAGCCGTGACGATAATGGACGGGAAGTAGGGTAAAGGCCGGGTTTTATGCCGCCATAATGAGTGCTGTCGAGTTGCTTGTGCCTGTTGCCAAGAGTCCTTACTTTCCTTCACCCTTCCTCCTCACCGTCATGGCGTAGGGGCGCACCTGGGGGTGCACCCGCAATCAGGGGCGGACATTTAGGTCCGTCCCTGCAAAAAATTGCCAAAG
>CAYNMI010000410.1:0-2289 GCA_964398095.1 uncultured Desulfobacca sp. | reverse complement strand
TCACCGACTCGGTGTTCTCGGTGGACGGCGACCTGGCGCCGCTTAAGGACCTGGTGGCCCTGAAGTCGCGCTACGGGGCCTGGCTGATGATCGACGAGGCCCATGCCACCGGGGTCCTGGGGGCCAAGGGCGCGGGGCTGGCCGAAGCCCTGGGCCTCACCCGGGCCGTGGACGTGCACATGGGGACGTTTTCCAAGGCCCTGGGCTCCCAGGGGGGCTACGTGGCCGGGGACCGGCGCCTGGTGGACTACCTTCACAACCGGGCCCGGCCGTTCATTTACTCCACCGCCCTGGCGCCGCCGGTGCTGGGGGCCATTGACCAGGCCCTGGCCATCGTGGCCCAGGAGCCGGAGCGCCGGCATTTTCTTGAGCAGGCCGCCGCGGTCTTTCGCCGGGGGTTTATGGCCGCGGGCCTGGACATCTTGGGGAGCGAAACCCAGATTATCCCGATACTGGTGGGGGCCAACGATCGCACCCTGAAATTTGCCGCCCGGCTCCAGGATCAGGGCCTCATGGCGGTGGCCCTGCGGCCCCCCACGGTGCCGCCGGGCCGGGCCCGGGTGCGGGTATCCCTGACCGCGGCCCACTCCCCGGATGACCTGGCCCGGGCCTGGGAGATCATCACGGCCACGGCCCGGGACATGGGGCTGGGGACCTGACTACCCTGGTCCTGGTGCACGGCTGGGGGGCCACCGGGCGGGTTTGGGAGCCGCAGGCGGAGTATTTCCGGGACCGGGTGACGGTCCTGACGCCCACGGTCCCGGTCTGGGAAGCCGGCTGGTTGGCCGATTATTTACGAGCGTTACCCCTCCCGGAATGCGTGTTGGTGGGGTGGTCCCTGGGAGGCATGCTGCTCCTGGAGGCCTTGAGCCGCCTCCCGGATTTGCACCCCGGCGGGGTGGTTCTGGTGGGGGTGGCCCCGGTGTTCTGCCGACGTCCGGATCACTCCTGGGGCCAGCCCCCCGCGGTGGTGCGGGCCATGCGCCGGGGCCTGCAGGCCCAGCCGCGCCAGGTGTTGGATGACTTTGCGGGCCGGTGTCTGGCCCCGGGGGAGGCCGCGTTTGCGTCCCAGGCCCGGGCGGCGATGACCGCCGCGGCTGCCAACGGCGATTTGGCGGCGGGCCTCGATTATTTGCTTACCAAAGATCTCCGGCCCCTGCTCCCCGGTCTGCCGGGAGGCGCCGTGGTCATCCAGGGGCAGGAGGACCGGATCGTGGACCCGGCCCAGGGGCGGTTTTTAGCAGCACGGCTTGCCGGGTCCAGGCTTTTTGAGCTTCCCGGCGCAGGGCATCTGCCCTTCCTGACCCAGGCGCCGGCGTTTCAGGGGATATTGGAAAAATGCTTGAGTACAGCGAGCTAGAAATACAGCCTGAGTTGGGACCTACACCACACCTGCGAGACGCCATGGCAGTCAAGCAAGGCATCAGACGGAACTTTGCCCGGCGGGCCCGGTCCTACGACCGGCATGCCGACATGCAGCGCCTCATGGCCCAGGGTCTGATGGCGCGGGCGGCCAGCGGCCTGGCCCGGGCCCGGTGCATCCTGGAGATCGGTTGCGGCACCGGTTATTTTACCCAACTCCTCCGGCAGGCTAACGGGGCCGCCCGGCTGGTGAGCCTGGACCTGGATGCGGCGCTGGTGGCGGCGGCGCAACGGCGGCTGGGGCCGGAGTCGGGGGTGGCGTTTCTGGTGGCGGACGGGGAGAACCCGATTCGGGGCGAGTATGACCTGATCATCGCCAATGCCGCGTTCCAGTGGTTCACCCGTCCCGGGGAGACGCTGGCCGCCTACTACCGTAACCTGGCGCCCGGAGGGGTCCTGGCGTTTTCCACCCTGGGGCCCCTGACTTTCCAGGAACTGGCCGGGGCCCTGGCCCAGGCTGCCCGGAACCTGGAAGTGGCTACGCTCCCGCGTCTCCCGGCCCAGGACTTCGGCGACCGGGAGACCTGGGCCGGCTATCTGGCCGAGGCCGGATTCCGCGAGGTCCGGCTGGCCCGGGAACTGACCACCGCCACCTTCCCTTCGGTGCCGGAATTTTTAAGAGCCCTCCAGGCCACGGGAGCCACCAATCCCCGGCCGTGCCCCATTTCGCCCCGCCTGCTGACCGCGCTCATCGCGGCCTATCAAACCCATTACGGCAGAAACGGCGCCATCCCGGTAAGCTATGAAATGATCTGGGCCGTGGCGCAGAAATGCTGAAGCGATTTTGGGAGAAAGGGTAAGGGGCTTTTTCGTAAGTGGCCCCTGCCCCCTTCCCCCCAACCCCCAAACCCCCCCCCCAATTATGGG
>CAYNMI010000409.1:0-2290 GCA_964398095.1 uncultured Desulfobacca sp. | reverse complement strand
GACCGCCGACCGGGATTTCGGCCGCTTCCCCGCCTTGAAGGTGAAAAACCCGCTGGTAAGGTGAACTCAGCCTGCGGCAATTTCTGGCCCGGCTTCTCAATTATCCATTCACTCCCACGGCCAGATGCCGGCCAGGTATTCCAGGGAGGGGTCCAGGCTGCCTTCCTGGTGGGGCTCCAGGGTGACGATTGGCCGCCGCCCCCGGGCGGCCAGGTGCTCCAAGGTCTCCCGGATCGGCACCCGCCCGGCCCCCAGGGCCAGGTGGTGGTCGTCCTCCCCGTGGTTGTCGTGGAGGTGCACCTGGCCGATGACCGGGGTCAGGGTCTCCAGCCAGTGGGGGAAATCCCCGGTGCTGAAGGCCAGCAGGTGCCCCACGTCCAGGCAGACCCCCAAGTTGGGCGCCCCGGACCGGTTCAGGACCTCTAAGAAAAGCTCCGGCTCGGTCTCGTAGACATTTTCCAACATCACCGTCACGCCGTGGGGGGCCGCCAAGGCGGCCAACTCCTTCCAGGTGGCGGCGCTGCGGGCCAGCCAATTCTCCTGGTCCCACCGGTAATGGCAGGCTTCATAGCCCAGGTGACAGACCACCGCCACCGGCCGGAACACCGGCAGATAACGGAACGCCTGGCGCAGGCGGCGGCGGGAGGTCGCCAGGACGCCGTCGTCCAGGGCCCCGGGGGCCAGATCCTGAAAGGGGCCGTGTAGGGTGATCCGCCGTCCGGCCCCCTGAAAGGCCCGGGCCGCCCGGCGGAAGACCCCGGGTCCATAGTGTCCCAGGCTATAGGCGTCCAGGCCGATCTCCGGATTGAGACCCCGCTTTAAAAACTTCTCCAGGTAGCCGGCCTGCAAAAACGGAAACGGGATATTAACCTGGACCCGGGCCACCAGGGCCGCGGTGCTAATCCCCATGGCGGTCCGGTCTCAGTGCGGGTACTGGCACAATTCCACCAGGAGGCCGAAGGTGGCCTTGGGGTGGATGAAGGCCACCAGGGTGCCGTGGGCGCCCTCCCGGGGTTTTTCATCGATGAGGCGCACGCCTGCGGCCTTTAGTTCCGCCACCGCGGCGTGGATATCCTCCACCTCCAGGGCCAGATGGTGGAAGCCTTCGCCCTTGTTTTCCAGGAACTTGCCCACCGCGCTGTCGGGCTGGGTGGGCAGCAGCAGCTCCAGGTTGGACTCTCCCACCTGAATGAAACTCACTTTAACCTTCTGGGCCTCCACCACCTCTTCGCCGGCAAGCTTCAGACCGAGATTATCGGTATAAAGCTTTTTGGGGGCCTCCAGGTCCTTCACCGCGATGCCCAGATGGGCGATGCGTTTGATCTTCATAAACCTTCCTCCTGATATGTGCATAGGTTGGTCGTTAAGCGATGATAAGAAGGCGGCGGACAAATCATCTTGTCAGCAGGCACTCGAATTATATATGATGGGGCCAGTAAGGAAAAGCCCGGCGGCGCCGGAGGGCGATTTTTCCGGTTTGAGAAGTTTTTAGTGGCACCGGCATCTTGCCGGTGCGGGTGGCCCCGGCTGGTTGGCCGGCGCCGCCGCATTTTCTCTTACAGGCAGGATGGATAATGACCAAGGCGGAGCAATTCCAGCGCCTGAGCGAGCGTCTGGACACCTATGGAGAATCGGTGATCGAGTGGCAGCGGCAACTGGTCTCCCGGCCGGCGCTGGGGCCGGAGGTGGAGGGCGTCGGGGAAGCCGGCAAGGCCGCCTACCTGACGGACCTGCTCCGGAGTTGGGGCCTTAAAGTGGACAACTACCCGGCCCCGGACGACCGGGTGCCCGGCGGGGCCCGCCCCAACCTGGTGGCCTGTCTGCCCGGGAAACGACCCGAAAAGGTCTGGGTCCTGAGCCATCTGGACGTGGTGCCCCCGGGGGATTTAAGCCTCTGGGAGTCCGACCCTTTCACCCTCCGGGTGGACGGCGACCGCCTCTACGGCCGGGGCACGGAAGACGACCATCACGGCATCGTCATGTCGCTCCTGGCCGTCCGGGCCTTCCTGGACCTCGAGATCACCCCGGAGCGCACCCTGGCCCTGGCCCTGGTGGCGGATGAAGAGACCGGCAGCGAGCGCGGCCTGGCCTATTTGGTCCGGGAGCAGCGCCGCCTCTTTTCCGAAGAAGATTTGATCATCATCCCCGACGCCGGCCGGGATGACGGCACCATGATCGAGGTGGCGGAAAAGAGCATCCTCTGGCTCAAATTGACGCTCCTGGGGCAGCAGGGCCACGCCTCCCGGCCCCACAAGGCCAAAAATACCCTGAGGGCCGCGGCCCACGTGAT
>CAYNMI010000408.1:0-2292 GCA_964398095.1 uncultured Desulfobacca sp. | reverse complement strand
CCCCGCCGTTGTAAGCGGCCTCGATGGCCACCTGCCGGATCTCTGCACCGCTGTAGCCGTCCAGATCGGGTATGTTGACCCGGCCGTCGCTTTCGGCCATCAAGGCTCCCAGGGTTTTGCCCAGGAACTGCTTGAGGTAGATGTCCAGGATGTCCAGCTGCTCCCTGGGGCCCGGGTTGTCCACGAACCAGATGGCGTCCCACCGGCCCATCCGGGTGTATTCCGGGGGGAGCTTCGAGTAGTCGTTGCACGTCGCGATCACAAAGACCTCTGAAGTGTGATCGTTCAACCAGGTTAAGAAAGTGCCGCCTACCCGTTGGGTGGTGCCGCCGTCGGTGGAGGAACCACCCACCCCGGCCAGCCCCTTCTCGATTTCATCCAGGAAGAGCACACAGGGCGCCATGGCGTCCACCACCTTGAGGGCGTCACGCATCTTGGCCTCAGATTCGCCCACCAGGGAGCCGAAAACCTTACCCAGGTTCAGGGAGAGGCAGGGCCAGCCCACCTGATTACCCAGGGCCTTAGCGAAGTGGCTCTTGCCGGTCCCGGGGACACCCAGGAGCAGGATCCCGCGGAAAGGCAACCCGGGGCGCCGCTTCTCAAATCGTCCGAGCGTCCAGTCCTTCAGGTTCTCCAGGCCGCCCAGGGTTTTAAAGGTTTCGGTGAACTGGCTAAACTCCAGAGCCGCAGACTTCTTGACCATCTGGGCCTTCAACTCGGTGATGGTCTTGGGGTCAAAACATTTCTGCCGGACCAGGGCCAGCGCCATGGCGTTCTCTGCTTCCTCCCAGGTCAACCCCTGGGCAGCGTCAAGCACCATGTCCTCATTTTCAGCCTTGACACCGGTGCTCTCTTCCAGGCCGGCCAGGATGGCCCGGAGCTCGTCTCTGGTAGGAAGGGGAAAATCCAGGACCACCACCTCCCGTTCGAGTTCCGGTGGAAGGTCGGTGTCCGGCGCCAGGATGACCAAGGTGATGCCTTTGGTCTTATAGGCCGGGATGTTGTTCTGTATCGCCTGGATGATTCCAGGGTCTTTCAGGTTAAAGTGATAGTTGCGCAGAAACCAAACCGCCTTCTCTTTCCCCCGGGCTGCAAAGTTGGGGAGATCGTAAGGGTCGGCTTCTTGCCAATCGTCCCCGTTGCCCAGCTCCCGATAACCCCGCACCAGGTCCCAGGTGTAGGCGGTGCGACCGTTGAGCTGGGGGAGCGTGGAACTGATGAACCGTTCCTGCTCATGGGTCCGAACCAAGAGTGCCGGGTAGCCGGCCTTCACATAATCGGTGATCATCGTCTTGCCTCCATTCGTAATAAGAGCTTGGCGCTCTTTAAGGGATAGGATTTCCGCCAGAAGTCCTACCCCCGATAACAGAGCCAAACACTTCAGTTAAAGGCCATCGGTTTCACGCTTACCTATCGGACCGCTAATTGCGTTCGCTGTCGCTTGCCGCCCCGCCATCGCCTTCCTTCCTGAGGTCCCGTCCACCACCACCCCCAGGCTGCTTTCGCTCGGCTACTTCGTGGCTGACTACCGCTTTCGCCCACCTTCCGATCTCTGTGCGCTCGGTTTTTTGTGAGGTCCGAAACCTCAAGGATTCGTCGGTCAATCCAAAAACCCAGGATTCCTTTGCATCCAAAAGTCAGGCGGATTATCGGTAACCGCCATTCCTACCCGCAACTGCCAGATTTGATCTGGTTTCCGGGGAGAGCCTCAGTGGGACTGGCCCATCTTGCGCTCTATTTGCAATTTTTATGAGGTTGTCATCCCTCCAGGGTTGCTGTCCCCTCTCTGATTGGGCTTTAGGTCCGGTTTTTGGCTTTTTTTCCTGGCCTCCGTTGCCTGGCCACCTTGCCCGGTTTTGGTTTGGCTGTTGAGCCGATTTTTTATGCTATAGGTTGGCCCCCTTGTTGTGGGATGGTTTGATTGTTGACAATAATAGATGCACTCAGTGTGCCTAAGTGCTCAATATCACTCGCTAACTACATTATTTCGACAGCGATAGCATAGTAATATTGGTAAGTTACGCACATCGTTATTATTTTATTTTCCCTCCTATTACCTAACTATTCGATAATACAATAAATTATACCCGGCAAACTCACCTAACAACGTTACCGCCTTTCGCAACTTATTATGTAATGCGTAGTTAAAGTTACACGGTACAATTTACTTGACCTCTAATAGTGTCTAAATACAATTAAATGAACCAAGTAACAGTCGCACGATCTCTCGGTGTTACTTAGGTAAAAGGCCAAACTATACCACCATCCCAACGTTGTTGGGATATATAAGGA
>CAYNMI010000407.1:0-2305 GCA_964398095.1 uncultured Desulfobacca sp. | reverse complement strand
CCACCGGGTGCTGCTCCTGGAGCTGACCCCCAAGGCCATCAAGGCGGCCCTGGCCGCACCGGTTAAGCTCAACCGGGCCCGCTACGATTCCCAACAGGCCCGGCGCATCCTGGACCGCCTGGTCGGCTACCAGATCAGCCCGCTCTTGTGGCAGAAGGTCAAAACCGGCCTGAGCGCCGGCCGGGTGCAGTCCGTGGCCCTGCGGCTGGTATGCGACCGGGAGCGGCTCATCATGGCCTTTGTACCCGAAGAGTACTGGACCCTGGACGCCTGTCTGGAGGCCGGGGCGCCCCCGCCCTTTGTGGCCCATCTCCTGAAGCACAAGAACAAGAATATCAAGCCCGGCAGCGTCGTGGCGGTGGAGCGCATCCTGGATGCCCTGGATGCGGCGGAGTTTCGGGTCGCCAAGATCGAGACCAAGCCCCAGCGGCGCCATCCTGCCCCGCCGTTCATCACCAGCAGCCTGCAGATGGAAGCCAACCGCAAGCTCCGGTTTCCCCCCAAAAAGACCATGAGCCTGGCCCAGCGGCTCTATGAAGGGATGGAACTGGGAGATGAAGGCCCCGTGGGCCTCATCACCTATATGCGCACCGATTCCACCCGGATATCGGCGGAGGCCCTGGACGCGGTCCGGACCTTTATCGGTGAGACGTACGGCGATAAGTATCTCCCCCAGGCCCCCAACCGGTTCAAAAGCCCCAAGGGAGCCCAGGAGGCCCACGAGGCCATCCGGCCCACGGGGGTGATGCGGCGGCCCCAGGACGTCAAGGCGCACCTGGGCCGGGATGAATTGGCCCTCTATGAATTGATCTGGCGGCGGTTCGTGGCCTCCCAAATGACCCCGGCGGTCTTTGACCTGACCACCGTGGACATCAGCGCCGGCGATTACCTCTTCCGGGCCACCGCCTCGGTCCTGAAGTTCCCCGGCTTCACCAAGGTTTACCAGGAGTCCCGGGAAACCGCGGAGGCCGCGCTTCCGGAGAAGTTGCCGCCCCTGGCCGCCGGGGACGTCCTCCACCTGCGGGATTTTGACCCCCAGCAGCACTTTACCAAGCCCCCGGCCCGTTACACCGAGGCCTCCCTCATCAAAGAACTGGAAGTCCAGGGGATCGGCCGGCCCAGCACTTACGCCACCATCCTCACCAACCTCCAGGACCGCCTCTATGTGGTGAAGGAGAAAACCGCGCTCAAGCCCACGGAAATGGGATTGGTGGTGAGCGATCTGTTGGTGGAGAATTTTCCGGATATCATGGACCCCAAGTTCACTGCCGGCATGGAGGACAACCTGGACCGGGTGGCCGATGGCAAGGTCCCCTGGCAGCAGCTCATGCGGGATTTTTACGGGGGCTTCGTCCAGCATCTGGATGCGGCCAAGGCCGGCATGCGCCGGGTGAAGAGCGTCCCCTCCGGCCTCATCTGCCCGGAGTGCGGGGCTGAACTCGTGGTACGTTGGGGAAAAAACGGCGAGTTTATCGGGTGCTCCGCCTATCCCAAGTGCGGCTTTACCGGGGATTTCTCCCGGGATGCCCGGGGTCGGATCATCCTCCAGGGCCCGGAAGCGGGCGCACCCACGGCGGCGGGAGACCAGGCGGAACCCGCCCCCGCGGTCCGGGGCAAGCCCGCGGCCACCGGGCTGACCTGTCCCAAGTGCAACAAAGAACTGGTGGTGCGCAAAGGCAGGCTGGGGGAATTTTTAGGCTGCTCCGGCTATCCCAAGTGCCGGTTCACCCAAAATTTCACCCGGGACGCCCAGGGGCAGATAGTCCCCCAGTCCTCGGAAGACGAGGCCGCCCACCCCTGCCCCCGGGAGGGCTGCAACGGTCACCTGGCCAAGCGCCGTTCCCGCCGGGGGATTTTTTACGGCTGCAGCGCCTACCCCAAATGTGATTTTACCCTGAACCAGCCGCCCATTGACCGGCCCTGCCCCCAATGCCAGTTCCCCTGGCTCATGAAAAAAGGCAAGAAAATCCTCTGCCCCCGGGACGAATGCGGCTATCAGGAAGCTGCCGCAGCCGTTAATGAGTAAAGGTTTTGGGTTTTAGGTTCTGGGTTCTGGGGAAAAAGGTCTTCCTTTGGTCAAAAAGCCTCTGATATTAATTAACCTTAAGCTTTTCCCCTACATAGCCCGGCAGAGCGGAGATTAAAGCCAGCCAAAGAATAGCTACCCAAAACCCAGAACCCAAAACCTAAAACCCGGCAGTTAATGACCACCCAAAACCCAAAACCCAGAACCCAGAACCCGGGAGTAATCATCATCGGCGGGGGGCTGGCCGGGAGTGAGGCGGCCTGGCAGGCGGCCCGCCGG
>CAYNMI010000406.1:0-2307 GCA_964398095.1 uncultured Desulfobacca sp. | reverse complement strand
CCTGCGCCACCATCAAGCTGGACGCCCAGGACAACCCCTATATCGGCTCCATGCTGTATACCGCCGCGGATTTGCGCCGCTGCGGCATGCTGGAAAAAGGGCGGGAAGAGGCCATTATCCAGGCCTGGCGCCTCTTTAAGCGGCTCCTCTATTATTCGGTGGAAGGGGAGCGCCTGTTCACCGGGTTTGCCCTGTTGACCAACTACCGGCCCCTGGAGCATTACCGGCGGCGCTGGCCCTCCCTTCTGTGGTTTCATGAAGCCAATCACGTCCGCCTGGATCAGGGACTGCAAGCCCTGCGGCAGTTTTTGCTCAACGCCAACGGCCGCTCCACCTTCCTGGCCACGCATGGCGGCCAGATCGTGGGCCTCCTGAGGCTCATCCAGGGCACCCAGCGGCAGCTCACCACCGCGGCCGCCTGGCGCGCGGTGCTGCCGTTGGCCACCATCTCCAGCCGGGGCCGGGTCAGCTTCTGGCTGGCCCTGAAGGGCCGGAAAAACCCCCGCATCCGCCTTTCGCTGCTGGAATACCGCCAGGGCCATCTCCATATCCCCCTGTTCCAGGACTTCTTCTGGCAGGAGCTGGAGCGCCAGTTGAAGGAGGTCTGCCCCGACTGCCGCCTGCCCCTGCCCATGCCGCATCTCAAGGCCTTGCTGGAGATGGTGCGGCACAGCGGCCACGGCGCCATCTTTCTCCTGGGGTTGAGCCAGAGCCGGCTGGATGACCCCCACACCCCCATCGAAAGCCAGGTGCGCCTGGCCTGGCCGGTGCCCCTGACCGAAGCGTGGCTGGAACATGTCGCGGGGCTGGCCAAATCCGACGGCGCCGTGATCCTGAACTACCGGTTGGAGACCTGCCAATTCCGGGCCCGCCTCAAACCCGCCACCGTCTGCCTCCTCCAGGACCAGGACGACCTGGGCAGCGGCATGCGCCACCAGGTCACCCGGGAGTTCTCGGCCTACGACCCGGAGGTTCTGGGGGTCTGCGTCTCCCAGGACAGCTACATCTCCCTCTACCGCCGGGGGCAACTGGTGAGCCGGTTGTATTGATCCAGTGAATTAATCAGGGTGGGACTGGCTCTGCCCGGCATAAATCCTTGTAAATACAGGTGGCCAGCAAAAGAGTGGCACAGGCATCCGGCCGGTGTCGAGGCGGGACCGGCGAGCCGGCTCGCCGATCCCGGTAATTCACCTGCAACGATTATTTCTTGATCCTGCGCAATTCCACCTTGACCCGATTCATGGCATTGGGGCATTCCCAGACCTGAACATCGGGGTCAGGAAAGAGGGGGAAGGTGCCCCCAAACTGCAGGGTGGTCACCCAGTTGAGAATGTTGTGATAGAAGAAGCCGCAGAATTCGCCGCAGCGGTGCAACGACAATTCGAATTCGTCCCCAACCTTCATGCCCAAGGTGCAATCGCTCTGCATGCCAATTACTTTAGCCACCACTTTGTGGCCGATTTCCGGATAAGTTACCGCCATTCTTTACCTCCTTCTCCTTTTCAAGGGATCAATGCACTGCATGCCGGCCAGCTACGTGGAGGCGTCACCTTCCCCGGCGCAACGCCCGGCGCCTCAAGGTCATCTCAGGCCCCTGCCGCCGGACCATTTTTACACCGGGATGACGCGTCAACCTTGGCCGCCGCAGTCCAAAAATGGTTTTGGGGACCTTTCTCACCGCAATTACCTTCGAGAAAGTTCCCCTTTGGTTAGCCCAACGGTCCTATGAGCTTGAGGATAGCACAAAATCCATTTAAAGAGGAGTTTTTTATGAGCATAAGCTCAGAAACCGGACACCGCGCCCGGGTGGAGCTTAAGGCCTTCGGGCCGGCGCGGCCGAAAAAAAAAGCCGCAGGCTTGCAGCCAGCGCTTGCCAGGATGTATTGATTGAATTAGGTTATCCATAGAGGGTAGGGGCGAGACCTGGGTCAGCCTCTGGTGGCCAACCCTGGAGGCGTTTGGCCGGTCAGGCCATAAAGACTAAGTGCGCCCGGCGCCCCAGGGATTCTCACTGTCTCAAGAATCGGAGGGATCACCATGAGAATGGAAGATTATATCCGGGCCATTGCCGGCAGTATTGTCCTGCTGTCGCTGCTGTTGGGTTTTATCTACAGCCCCTATTGGCATCTGCTCACCGCCTTTGTGGGGGCCAACCTGCTCCAGTCGGCCTTCACCAAGTGGTGCCTGATGGAAGACCTCCTGCATAAATTGGGGGTGCCCAAGAGCAGTTAATTTTCTCTTACCGGTGGCCGCGGCTTGCCGGCCCGGGATGGTTTTGAGAGGGATCGTTTCCATGCTTGCTGCCGA
>CAYNMI010000405.1:0-2310 GCA_964398095.1 uncultured Desulfobacca sp. | reverse complement strand
CCGGTCAGTTGTTCGCTGCCGAACACTTGCGGCCATTGGGAGAAGTCCAGATTCGTGGTCATAATGAGCGATTGCCGCTCATAGCTCTGGGCCACTACCTGGAAGAGGAGCTGGGCCCCTTTTTCCGAGAAGGGCACATAGCCGATTTCATCGATGATCAACACGTCCATCTGCGCCAGGCTGCGTTCCAGATGCGACAGTCTGAGACTGGTCTGAGCCTCGGCCAGCCGGGTGATAAGGCCAGCCGCCGTAAAGAAGCGCACTTTCTTACCTTGCTGACAGGCGATCAGTCCCAGCGCCGTGGCCAGATGGGTCTTGCCGGTGCCGCTGTTGCCCATCAGGATCAGGTTCTCCCGTTTGTTCAGGTACTCCCCTTGAGCCAGGTCCAAGATCCGGGCTTTGTTCAGAGAAGGAATCGCCGTAAAGTCGAACTGATCCAGGCTCTTGAGCACCGGAAACTTGGCCAGCCGCAACCGCTTTTGGTGGGCATTTTCTTCCCGCTGCTGGGCTTCCATCTCCACCAGGGCCAGCAAGAAGGCTTCATAGGGCAGATTTCCTTGGGCGGCCTGGCGGGCCAGTTCCTGATAATGCCGACAGATAGCCGGCAACCTCAACCGCTTGAGATAGGCTTCCAGGAGCAGGCTCTTTTCCATCAAGCCCCTCCTGAGCGCTGGAGCAACTGGTCGAAGTGATCCACTCGGTTGGGCCACACCGGCGGAGACTCACAAAGTTGCCTGACTGATTCTTCTTCCCCGAGGGTAGTCTTTATTACCTCATAGCCGTAAAGCCCGAAGCGCAAGGCCCGTTCCACGGCTGCCGTGACCGCTGGGAGTGGATGATCTTTGAGAAGCATGAGTATCTGGATATATTCTTTCGTTCCGAGCGAACCTTCCCTATGTTCCTGGAGCTGCCGATGGTAAGTTTCATAAACCGGCGGCAAGGGCCACTTCAGAATCGGCGTTGCCCGGGCAAAGGCCCCAGGCTTGCGCAGTAAAACCGGCAGATAATGCTGGGGTTCCAGGACTTCGTCGTCCCGGCCATAACTCCGCACATGGGAGGCAATGATGTTATCCTGCCAGGCAATGGTCACCTGGAAGACGTAGGCATGGACAATCACCAGGCGGCCGACATACTCAGGCGGTACCGAATACCAGTTCCCGTCCCAGCGCACCTGCTGACGCCGGTTCACCTTGGCGGTGACCGAAACGCAAGCCTCCGGCCATTTTGATGGCAAGGGCCTCAAGTGAGCCAGTTCCTCTGTCCAGAGTTCCTGCACCGTCCGGCCAAAGCGGCGGCGCTCCCGGGCATCCCGCTCACAGCAATCCAACAGATAGGCATTGAGCTCGGCAAAATCCTGAACCTCGGGGAGCGGCACTAAAAAGTTGCGCCTACCATACCCCACCAGATTTTCGACGCCGCCTTTCTCCTGGCCCCGTCCAGGGTTGACGTATTCACTGGCAAAGAGAAAATGGGAACGAAAGGAGATCCAGGCGGCTTGTTCCTGGCGGTTCTTACCGGTGAGGATCTTGTGCACCGCCGGCTTCAGATTGTCATAACGCATCCGCTGGGGGACGCCCCCAAGATAAGTAAAGCCCTGTAGGTGACATTCAAAGAGCGCTTCCTGCCGCTCGGTGGGAAAGGCCATCATCAGATATTTGCTGGAGTAATCCAGTCGCAGGTAACCCAGATGGACCTTCGTCTCTCTGCCGCCCAACCGCACGTAGGCCTCGCCGAAATCAAACGTGCCCCCATCGGCAGCCTGATAGGTCTGGGGTACGTGACTGTCAGGAACCTGGTCTCTTAGTCGGCGCACTTCCGCCCTGACCGTCCGGTCTGAGCCTTGATAACCGTATTCCGCCTGAAGGCGCTCATAGATCCGCTTAGCGGTGTGCCGCTGTTTGACGGGACGCTGTTTATCCTCCGCCAGCCATTGTTGCATAACTTCCAGATAAGGGCCAATACTTCGCTTCGGGGCAGGCTTACTCCGTTTATAGATGGGAATCCCTGGATCGTAGATCGCCTTGCGGATGGTCTTCCGGCTGTGATGCAACTCCCGAGCGATCTGGCGCATCGATTTCCGATTCAGAAAATATTCCCGCCGAATGAACTCCTTGTGGTCCACCGTGATCATCTCCTCTGCCCCTCCGGCTCAAGATGTCGCTATAACATCTTGTAACCAAAAGAGCCGCTACGCTGGTCCCCTTTTCTACTGCCATTTCCTCGCTAAATGGTCCCCTTTTGTATTTCCATACACACAAGTCAGGGGCCAAAGTCATACCGATAGGGGCAATGGGCTGAAGAAAACTCTTT
>CAYNMI010000404.1:0-2321 GCA_964398095.1 uncultured Desulfobacca sp. | reverse complement strand
CCAAATTAGTGCCAATCGCATAAGATGATAAGAAAAAATTGCTAAAACTTTAAAACCCGTAGGGCGGGAAAGCGTAGCGCCTCCCGCGTTTAGCATTCCTACATTATGCAATTCTCAACCTCGTTCCCAAGCTCCTGTTTGGGAACGCCATTTTCCGGCGAAGCTCCAGTTCCACCATCTTCAAATTTTACCCCACCTGCCTGAAAACCGCGTCATCTATCCCATCGCTTCTGGAGGCCAGCCCAATCCTGGGTTTATGATGCCTCCATGTCTGCCGGGATGAGAGCGCCACAAGCGTGTTCAAACCGAGGAAAATAGTCCGGCACAAGTTCTTAAATCGGCGCCGCGTCCCGGCACAGGGCTGCCAGCTTATGGAAAAGCCCCTGATATTAATTATAAATTTCGACGGGCACCGGATTTTCAACCCCGGTACAGGTGAGTTATACCCTGGGACATGTGCGCTAAACCCTCGCCTAAGCCAGCAACAGAGGCGCCTGAGCCTGAGACCAGGGCGCTTGAGCCTGAGACCGACGCGCTTGAGCAAGGGACACGGGCGCGTGAGCTCGCCACGACCCGGCACGAATCCCGCCCTTGGCCTGCTTAACCGGCACGCGGTCGGCCCATTTTGGCGATTTTTAGGGGTCTAAAATGGCTACAATGGACGCCAAAACTGATTTTTCCTGGTACCCCGGAGACAGCAGGAAAGGTATTGCCCTGCCCCGTTTGAGCTTTGCAAATCCAGGAGTTTTGCCGTATATTGCTGATGAATCCGTTTATAGGGTTGATCAGACATGCCAGAGCCAGGACCGCACGCCAGACCCGAAGGGGAGTGCCAGGGCCAATCGCCGGAAACTGCTGAGCAGCAGGCGAAGCCCGAGGAAATCACCCCCTTCCCCACCGAGGAGAAGGGGATCGGGTTTCCCTCGACGTTTGCCCGGCTGTTTTTCGGCGCCATCACTTTGTTGGTGCTGTACTACTCCTACCTGGTCATAAAACCCTATCTGCTGGATATCTTCCTGGCCTTTGTCATCTTTTTCGTGGCCAAGCCGCTATACCTGGGCCTCTTGCGCCTGTTCCGGGGCATGAGAGTTCTGGCTTCCTTTGTGACCTGCCTGATTTTGGCCATCGTTATTCTGGCGCCCCTGGCCGGATTGCTGAGCATCATTGCCAAGCAGACCCTGGACTTTTCCAACCAGGTGAGTCAGGGGCTGCAAAGCAACCAGTTCTGGCATTGGATCGCCACCAAGATCGATCATTTCAAGCTCTCCCTGGAACATCTGCACCTGCCCGTACCCTCTGGGGAAATCAATCTGCAGCAGATCGTCCAGACCGTGGTGAACAAGGCCAGCGCCTTTATCTATAGCAACACCATCAGCCTGATCACGGGGTTCACCTTTTTCTTCCTGAACCTGGTGTTGGTCCTCTTTATCGCTTTTTTCATGTTCTTGCAGGGAGATGACTTCATCGAGGAGATCAGAAACCTCTCGCCCCTGGACCCGGTCCATAATGCAGAAATTCTGCACGAAACCGAAAGTACCATTAAGGTCACGGTTTGGGGGACGGTGATTGTGGCCTTTGTCCAGGGATTCCTGGGAGGGGTGGGGTTCTTGATCTTCGGGCTGCCCCAGCCGGCCTTTTGGGGCACGGTCATGATCCCGGCCTCGGTGATTCCGTTGGTGGGCAGCACCATCATATGGGGTCCGGCGGCGATTTACCTGCTCTTCACCGGGAGCATCGGCGCGGGGGTGGGACTGATAGTTTGGGGCGGGGTCGTGGTCAGCATCGTGGATAATGTTCTTAAACCCCTCATCGTCAAAGGCCACAGTACCACTCCCAGTATCCTGGTGTTGTTCAGCATTTTGGGAGGCCTGGAATATTTCGGCATCATCGGGTTTATCCTGGGGCCGCTGATCCTCTCGTTTCTACTGTCGCTGCTGCGTATTTACCGGAAGACCTTTCTGCCCCTGGCCACCTCCCCTCCCCTGCCGTCTTCTCCAGGCACCCCAGGCCCCACCTCTCAGTCCGGCTCCGAGCCTGCGGCTTAAGCCAAGCGGGCCGACACCCAGGTCCGCTTCTACAGAAAAATTGCCAGTTGTTTGCATCCGGGTGTCGTGGTATTGGGCAGGCATAAAAAAGCCAGCGGCATGGTGATGCCGCTGGCGGGGTGACATATTTGGGGGTATGTGATTACCGGCGTGGGCCAGGAGCCGCAAAATTGAGGTTAACCCGGCAGGGCCAATTCCCGTTTGACTTCCGACAGATCCAATTCCCCTAAGGCAGCCGGGGTCCGGGACTCCAATTGCTCGATTTCCTGCTGGACC
>CAYNMI010000403.1:0-2328 GCA_964398095.1 uncultured Desulfobacca sp. | reverse complement strand
TTTCCCGATTTCGTAGTAAGGCAGCTCACTTTCCCTTATCTTTTGGTTGAGCTCGCTGACGACCTCGTCTTCATTAACCGATAACAGTTGTTTAGAATTGGGGCCACCATGCCCCTCTTTATCAGTCATGCTCTTGCTCCTCCTGGAATTTCCGCTGGGCTGGCAACCCCTGATCAACTGGGCCGCAGCAAACGAATTGGTTAAGGTCCTTAATCTTGATCTGCTTCCGCTTCAGACTCTTCGGCTCCCTCGTCATAACCCGCAACCACTTTGCCTGGGACTCGGCGGAAACCCTTAGCAATAGTTGCCGGAAACACGCAGAAGGATGAGTCAAGGTTCATGAGGATGAGATTATGTTGATGCAGTAGGGTTTCATAAACTTCGCTGATATACCGGTCGGTTAGAATGGACAGATTAGCCAGCTGGCGCAGATGCACCCTGGCAATTTTAAACCTCCCCCTAGTCTTCCCCCCGAAAGATGTTTCGTAAATTTTATTCAATTTTTCCGATAGTTGTTCTGGGGTTTCGCCAGTCACTAAATTACCTCCAGTACCAAATTCATTATCTATAGCTGCGTTTTTATATCTATGATATATTAATTAACATCTTCTGTCAATGGTATAAAATGGAGACACCTTCTAAAAACAAGCCTCTTTATATAAGGCCTCGGCAGGTGCCTGATCTCTTTGGCATTTCGGAGCGTACGGTGCGCCAGCTGATGATGCGGGGGGACCTCAAAGAGGGGTTGCATTGGTTCAAAAAGAGCGGTAGGATGGTGCTGCTTTCTGTCCAGGCCCTTGAAGAGTGGATCAAGGAGGGTTAATGGCAACCGTCCGCAAAATCAGGGGCCGCCTGTATTACGACTTCTATTTCAAGGGGGTGAGATGCACCGAAGCCGCTGGACTTGAGGCGACCAGAGAGAACCGTAAGAAGGCCGAGAAGTATATGAAGTTGATCGCGGCCGAAATTGACAACGGCGTCTTTCAGTATGAGAGGCACTTTCCCCACGGGACCAAAATCGCCCTATTTTCTCCCAAGAAGGAGGATCTGCCTTTCAATCAATATTTCGCCGATTGGCTGGCAGGCAAGGTCCTCAAGGAGACGACCCGGCGCAATTGGGAGAGTGCCTTCTGGAAGCACCTGTACCCGTTCTTCAAGAATCAGCTCATTTCCACGATCACCCGGGCCGACATTCGCCGGTTCCAGAGAACCATGGTCGACAAAGGCTTGGAGCCCAGCACCATCAATGACAAAACCATGAAGGTGCTGCGCATGATGTTCCATCAGGCTTTTGTGGATGAAGTGATCCCGAAAAACCCCACCCTAGGGGTGAAGCGATTGGCCCAAGGGGTGACCGACGTCGACCCCTTTACCATCGAGGAGCGGGACGCTATCATCGCCGGAATGCGGCGCTACACGCCAATCTACGTCAACTATGTGATCTGCGGATTCTGGACCGGCTGGCGCCCCAACGAGGCCTGTGCCTTAAAATGGCACCGGGTGGATTTCCAGCATGCCAAGATCCTGATCCGGGAGGGCCGGGTCTTACGCCTCACCGGCATCCCCAAGTCCGCCGGCAGCATCCGGGACCTGGATATGTTGCCTCCGGTGCACGAGGCCCTGATGGCCCAAAAGGCGCTGAGCTGGCTCTTGGGGGATTATGTCTTCCTGGGGAGCAAGCAGAAACCGGTGGACCAGGAGCTTTTCCGGATGAAGGTCTGGGAGCCGGTTTTGAAGCGAGTGGGGGTCAGATATCGCCCGCCCTACCAGATGCGGCACACCTTTGCCACCCTGGCGATTTCGGCCGGGGAAAACATCAACTGGGTGGCCCGCATGTTGGGACATAAGAGTCCGGTGATGACCCTGGAAAGATACAACCGGTACGTGCCGAATCTGACCCGGACGGATGGGAAGGCGCTGCTCGCGGCAGGGCTTACCGGGGAACGTTTCCCGGTAGGAAACCTATATCAATAAGAATATCGGTAAGTTACAAGCGAAAATGGTAGTCCCAACGGGAATCGAACCCGTGTCTCCGCCGTGAGAGGGCGGTGTCCTAGGCCGCTAGACGATGGGACCGCGCTCCCTTATATATCCCAAGGGTCAGATGGTGTCAAGGGGCGTAGCCGGGGAGGGTCAATAGCCCATACCGATGTCCGGTTTTTCAAGCCCAGGCAGGGTCCGGGGGGTTAGGGTGGTTTAGCCTTAACCCGAAGCGGTCTCGCCGGCGGATCGGGCCGGGCATGAGGGCAAGCTGAGGGCCGGCGTGGCTTTCCAGGGTCACAGGCCGCCGCGGCCCATTCCAGTCGGCCGCAACCCAGAGGATAATTG
>CAYNMI010000402.1:0-2329 GCA_964398095.1 uncultured Desulfobacca sp. | reverse complement strand
ATCATGGACTCGATGCCTTCGGACTCCAGGATCCCCTGGGCCATCTCGGCCTCGATGCGGTTGTAAAAGGTTTCCAGGACTACGTAGTCGTCGGAGTTCAATTTAGGGCCTCTTCAGATTGGTTATTTCGAGGATAAATCCAGGCCTCGGGCCTGGGAGGGACACAGGCTGGAAGCCTGTGCCACTGGGACACCGCCGGGGGCGGCGTGCCACATTTTTACAGCCTTGAAATCAAAGGCGGGATGCGCTTCGCTTTCCCGGCCTACGGGCTATCATATAAGAATTTTTATGGTGGGCCATGCCCACCCTACATTACTTATGGGATTGGGGGTGGGGGTTTGGGGGAGTTTTTTGTAGATGAAAGGGCTTTCGCCCTTTGCCCCCTCCCCCAACAACCCGGCGCAGCCGGGGTGAGGCCGGGGCCGGCGGTCCCGGCCTCACATCCTCCCTCTTTTTATCCCTTTTTCACGCCTCCGGGAAGATTACCAGGTTATCCCGGTGGATGACTTCGTCGTAGCCTTTTTGGCCCAGGGATTGGGCGATTTCCTGGGATTGGCGGCCCTTGATGCGGCCGATTTCCCGGGCCGAGTAGTTGGTGAGGCCCACCGCGAAGGGTTTGCCGTCGGCGTCCAGGAGGTGCACGGCGTCGCCCCGGCGGAAGCCCCCGAAGACCTCCAGGATGCCGGCGGGGAGCAGGCTCTTGTGGCGCTCCACCAGGGCGGTGTGGGCCCCGGGGTCCACCAGGATGGCCCCCTTGGGGGTGACGTTGTAGGCCAGCCAGTACTGGCGGCTGGTGAGTTTCTGGTCCTGGGGCAGGAACAGGGTGCCCACTTCTTCTCCGGCGAAGATTTTGGTCAGGATGTCCGGGGTGAGGCCATTGGCGATGAGGGTGGGAAGGCCCGCGGCCGCGGCCTTTTTGGCCGCGGAGAGCTTGGTGACCATGCCGCCGCTCCCCAGGATGCCGGGGCGCGGGCCCGCGGCCTTTTCCACCCGGGCGTCGATGGTTTCCACCCGGTGGAGGAGTTGGGCGCCGGGGTGTTCCCGGGGGTCCTTATCATAGAGGCCGTCGATGTCGGTGAGGATGATCAGGAGGTCGGCTCCCGCCAGGTTGCAGATCAGGGCGGCCAGGTTGTCGTTGTCCCCGAACTTGAGTTCGTCGGTGGCCACGGTGTCGTTTTCGTTGATGATGGGCACCACCTGCCAGCCCAGGAGGGTGAAGAGGGTGTTCCGGGCGTTCAAGAAGCGGGGCCTAGATTCCAGGTCGTCGTGGGTGAGGAGGATTTGGGCCACCTTGAGGTCAAACTCGGCAAAGGCCTCTTCGTAGGTGTGCATCATGACGCTCTGGCCCGCGGCGGCCACGGCCTGGGCCTGGGGGATGCCGGTGGGGCGGGACGCGAGGCCCAGCTTGCGGCAGCCGGCGGCGATGGCCCCGGAGGAGACCAGGATGAACTCCCGTTCCCCGGAGCCCAGGCGGCCGATCTCCCCCACCAGGCGCTGGATGAGGGGCTGGTTGAGGCCGTCGGGGACGGTGAGGACCGCGCTCCCCAGCTTGAGCACGATGCGTTTGGCTTTACTCAGGTATTGCTGTCGAACGGTATCCATGGCGGCAGTGCCTGGTGTCTGGTGACGCAACTTCTTGACAAATAATAATCCGACAATTAATAGGTTACCTTTTCTGAATCTGAACCCTGAGAGAAATCCCCTCCTAACCCCCCTTTACAAAGGGGGGAATTACAGAGACCCTGCAACTTAGTCTAATTTATGCAATTAAGTTCTCATCCTGGGGCCTGACAAAAAAATCCCAGATGGCCTGCCGCAAGGGGGCCAGCCCGGCGCCGGTTTGGGCCGAGACCGGGAAGATCCGCCAGGTTTTGGCGTACTCCCGGAAAACCGCCTCCCGAGGGAAATCATCCGGCAGGGCGTCAACCTTATTTAACGCCACCAGGCGGGGTTTGTCCAGCAGAGAGGGGTCGAAGTTGCGCATTTCTTCTTCCAGCATCATGAGCGGCCCCAGGGGGGCGGCGGGGTCGACGGCGCTGAGGTCGATGACCTGGATGAGGAGCCGGGTGCGCTGCAGGTGCCGCAGGAAGCGGTGGCCCAGGCCCTTGCCCAGGTGGGCCCCGGGGATGAGGCCGGGGATTTCCGCCAGGATCAGGGGTTCGTGCTCAGCCTCCGGGGGCAGGACTCCCAGTTGGGGATTCAGGGTGGTGAAGGGAAAGGCGCCCACCCGGGCCTTGGAGGCGGTGAGGGCCTTGAGCAGAGTGGTTTTGCCGGCATTGGGGGCCCCCATGAGGCCCACGTCCGCCAGGATCTGGAGTTCCAGGTGAAT
>CAYNMI010000401.1:0-2338 GCA_964398095.1 uncultured Desulfobacca sp. | reverse complement strand
CGCAGATGCAGCCCAGATGGTTCACCCCGAATTTGTCGTGCACATACCGCACCGCGTTGGCCCGGGGAAGACCGCCCCGCAGCCGGGTTTCCAGGTACTCGTCCGCGTTGAAGCCGCTGCCGCTGCCGCAGCAGAAGGTCTTTTCCCGGATGGTGTTGGGGGGCATCTCCACGAAGTTACCTTCGGGCAACACATTTTTAATGATGTAGCGCGGCTCTTCAAAGATCCCCATGCCCCGGCTGGTGTTGCAGGAGTCATGGAAAGTCATCTTGATATGGGCGTTTCTCTGGGGATCCAGGTTGAGTTTGCCGTGCTTGATCAAATCGGCGGTGAATTCCGAAATGTGCACCATCCGCGTGGTGCCGGCGTTCTCAAACCTGGTGCCGGTGATGGGGGAGACGGGCATCTCCAGAAAATCGGCCGGGCCATTCCAGGTGTCCATGTATTGGTTCATGATCCGCCACATATGGCCGCATTCGGCGCCCAGAATCCACTTTACCCCCAGGCGCTTGGCTTCGTGGTAAATCTTGGCATTGAGGCGTTTGCCCATCTCGTGGGAGATAAAGTAGCCGAAGTCGCCCCCTTCTGCGGCATAGGTGCTGAGCGTCCAGTCCAGGTCGAGATACTTGAACAGGAGGAGGTACCCCATAAACGTGTAGGTGCCCGGGTCGGCGAAGTAATCGCCCGAAGGGGCCACGAACAGGATTTCGGCCCCCTTGCGGTTGTAGTGCACCGGGGTGTAAATCCCCGTGACCCGCTCGTTTTCCTCGGCGAAGAAATCGATCATGTCTTTCATCGCCTGGGGGGTGGCGCCGATGTGGCTGCCCTTGTCGTAGCATTGGGCCACGGAAGCCATGGTCCAGTCTATGTTGATGCCCACCGAACTGAGCAGTTCCCGGCCCAGAATGGTCATCTCCGCCATGTCAATGCCGTAGGGGCAGAACAGCGAACAGCGCCGGCATTCGGTGCATTGGTAGAGATACATGAACCATTCTTTCAGCACGTCTTCGGTGAGATCCCGGGCCCCGGCGATCTCTCCCAGCAAGCGTCCGGCGGGCTTGAAATACCTCTTGTAGACCGACCGCAGCAGTTCGGCCCGGAGCACCGGCATATTCTTGGGGTCGCCGGTGCCCAGGAAGAAATGGCACTTGTCGGCGCAGGCCCCGCAGCGGACGCAGATATCGAAAAAGAGCCTCAGGGTCCGGAACCGCTTCAGCCGGTCCTCCATGCCCTGCAGGATAATTTCCTTCCAGTCTTTGGGCAGACCCCAATCTTCGTCGGTTACCGACCAGGCATGGGGATATGGATAATCAAGCCACTCCAACCACTTGACGCCGGATGGATTGCAATAAGTGCCCGGCCGGAAGTCCGGCTTGACGTCCATCCAGCCTTTCTCGGGCGGCTTATAACTTATCCCAGGAAGTAGCTCCGCTGGTGTGGGAACTTTGGCTTTGGCCATAAACTCATTGCTCCTTTTCGACCGGGATGCCCACGTCGATCATGGGTTCCCTAAACTTATCTTCATACTCCGCATACGAATGGTATTTGACGGGATAGTTCCAGGGGTTGACGTGCCTGACCCAGCGGTTGTTGCAGGTCAGGTTCCGGGTGGGACTCATGAATACCCCCGGGGCGTGCATCAGCTTGCTGAAGGGGAAGTAGGCAAAAAGCACGGAGACTAAGAAAAGGTGTATATAAAAGAGCGGGCTGATGGCCGTCGCCGGAATCTTGGGATGCAGGGTCACCAGGCCCATGGCCAACTCTTTCACGGCAATAACGTCCGTCTTGAAGAAATACCGCATGAGGATCCCGGTAGTGCCGATGGCCAGGATCAGCAGCAGGGGAAAATAATCCGCCGCCAAAGAAATGTAGCGCAGGCTGGGATTGGTGATCCGGCGGAACAGCAGGTAGGCCACCGCCACCACCAGCACGATGCCGCTCAGATATACCGCGGGCACGAAGAACTGGAAGAAGCCGTCCACATCGGTGAGGAGGGTGATGGGATACGGCACCGGCTCCATGAAGAAGCGGAGATGGCGCAGGATGACCACCAGAAAGGCGTAGTGGAAGGCGATGGCCCCCAGCCACAACCACCTATAGGACCAGTGAATCAGCCGGGCGCCTTCGGGGTTGTCCGGGTCCTTCACCAACTCCGTCCTCAGGTTCCGGAACAGGCTGCGGAAGGCCAGCACTTCCAGGGCCATGCGCCCGACCAGGTGCTTAAAGTCAGCAGGGTTGTCCAGCTTTTCCCCCAGGTCCCGTTCGATCCAGGGCAGAGTCCGGTTCTGGCCGCCGGTGGTGGGAACCCGGAAGGGCACCGGTGACCGGGCCCACTGGA
>CAYNMI010000400.1:0-2341 GCA_964398095.1 uncultured Desulfobacca sp. | reverse complement strand
ATCACCCATGACCCGGAAGACGTGGCGGCCCTGGCCCAAACCGTGGTGGTCTATGACGCCGGCCGGATTCGCCGGGTCATGCCCCTGGAGGATGACGACCGGAGACGAGCCGCCCCCAGCCTCTTGTCCCCTTACGCCGTCTAGGATTGGTCCATCGGGGCGGGCAGGGCGCCGCCCCCGCGCCCCATTAACCTGCTTGAGTCCGCCTGGCCCAGCGTCGGGTTTCGGAAAAACTTTTCGCAAAGTTCATGAATAGAGCCTGTCAGGAATTTCCCTCATCTTTATGCTCTTCGCCAGAACTTCCCTTTACCGGCCGCTTTAATTTCCGATAATAATGATCGTAAAGATAAATGGGCGAGAGGGGATTGTGGCCGGTGACACGATCTTTCGCTGCCAAAACCGTGGTGAAGGCCTCGGCATATTTTAAGAAAAGAGAATCGTGCCCGACACAAAGGCCCAATAGGACATTAAAATCTGTCTTTTCATCGTTAACCAGCATCGCTTGAAATATGGGGTTACACATAGACTCATCTGTACCCCGGCAGACCTTGTCCTGGTCTTCAATGCCGATCAGTTCCTTTAAAGTTCTCCCGGCCTTGCAAATTACCGAAACCACCTCAAAGCCATTATTTCTCAGGATTTCATCGACTATCGCCGCCTCTTTCTTGAGGCCGGCGCAAAAAACCAGTCCCAAGCGCTTATAATTCATGCGGTGGGCAAATTCACAGATTTCTTCGATCCGGGTTTTTGACGGCTGGGGGATATAAGGGCGTTCGTCCCTATTGGCATAGCAAGATGCTTCCTGGATGGAGGCTTGCAGGGCAAATGCCCCGATTTCCGGTTTTGCATATTCGGCATTGGCTTTTTCTAATAGTTTTTTATGGGTTAACGTAGGACAGCCTTTGGCGCCGGCTCCTTGGGGTTTCCTGCATGCCTGTTTTTCGGATTCAACTGAGCAACTGGCACAAATTGGCTGAAGTTGTTTCTTCTCATTATCCAAGAGATTTCTCCTTTTTATAGAGGTTCCTTATTTCTTCTTTTTGTTCAATTCTATGATGAATCCATCTATCCGACAAGCTGTCCCTTTTAAAGGTTTACTTAAAACACCAAAATGGGACTGGGGCGTCGGGCGGGGAGGGCGCCGCCCCGGCGCACTCTCTGCTCCTCCTTGCACTCAAGCTCCCGAGAACTCTTCCCATTTCCCTATCTTCTGGAATATGCTATTATTTCTCCCATGTGGTGGAGCGATAAAGTCGGCAACAAGCTCCTGGGGGTCACGTTGTTCTCCCTGTTGGTGGCCCTGGTGGGCCTGCTCCTGGTGATCCAGTACCTGGCGACCCGGCAGATTCTGGAATGGCACGGCCAGCGGGTGGAACTGGTGGCCCGGCTGGTGCTGGCGGAATACCAGGGCAAGATTCACCGGGTGGAACAGGCCGCCAGCCTCCTGGCCGACAACCCCACCTATGCGGAGCTCCTGGCCAGCGGCAACTCGGAAGCCTTGCGAGGCCTGGTGACTCCCATGATGAAGGCCACCGGTCTCCAGATCCTGACCATCACCGACTACCAGGGGGTCATCCAGGTCCGGGCCCACGATCCCGAGGGCCTGGGGGTCAATATCTCCAGCAATCCCCTGGTGCGGGCCGGCCTCCAGGGCAAAGAGGCCTCCCGCATGACCCACTGGAAGGATTCTATCGCCCTGAGCGCCTCGGCTCCCATCCGCTACGATAATAAAGTGGTGGGGGTGGTCCTCACCGGGCTCCTCATCGACCGGAGCTTCGTGGAATCTCTGTCCCGCCCCGGGGCCGAGGTGGCCATGTTCTATGGCAATCGCCTGGTGGTCAATTCCTTTAAAGACCTGCCGGCGAGCGCCTTGAACCAACTCCGGCGCCACCGCGACCTGGCCGCCAGGGGCAAGGGGCCTTTGGAACGGGTGCAACTGCTCCGCCTGGGAAAAGAGGACTATACCATCACCTATCTCCCCCTGGAAGAAGGCGATAAGCCCTGGGAAAGCCTGATTGTGGTGGGGATCAGCCGCCGGGAGTTGGAACCCACGCTGCTGACCTTGAAACTGGTCATCTTCGGGGTGGGCGGGGCCGCGGCCCTCATCGGCGTCTTCCTCAGCTTCGGGCTCTCCTCCGGCATGCGCCGCCAGATCACTCACCTGGCCGAAGGCACCCGGAAGGCCGCCCAGGAGGAACTGGCCGGGGATATCCCGGTGACCAGCCGGGATGAACTGGGGGAACTGGCCGAATCCTTCAATGCCATGACCCGGGCCTTGCGGGAGAAGACCCGGCTCCTCCAGGAAGAGCGGGACCGGGTGGCGGCCAACGCCGATTTTCTC
>CAYNMI010000399.1:0-2342 GCA_964398095.1 uncultured Desulfobacca sp. | reverse complement strand
CCTTGAAGCGCCCGATGGGCATGTTGAGCAGGGTCAGGAGCCGGTGGAAGTGAATATCGTAGCGGGCCGCCAGTTCACGGCGGAACTGGGTTTCCAGGGCGCCCGGCTCCGGGGGCAGGTAGGCGCCCGCGGGGTTGTACATGAGATTCAGGATGAGGTCCGAGTCCGGTTGCCCGTAGCCGACGCGATTGAGGCGGCGCAGGGCCTCCAGGCTCTTCTGAAAGACGCCCGGGCCCCGGAGGCGGTCCACCAGGTCTTCCTGGTAATAGGGCAGGGAGCAGACCAGTTCCACGCGGTGGTTTCGGTAAAACTCCGGCAGGTGGGCCTGGCGTGGCTCCAACAGGATCGTCAGGTTGCAGCGGGTCAGGATATGGATGCCCGCCTGAGCCAGGCGCGCCACCAGGTACTCGTAATGGGGATTGAGTTCCGGCGCGCCGCCGGTGAGGTCCACGGCGGGGATGGACCAGCGGGCCGCCACCCGGATGATTTCGTCAATGGCGTCCCGGGCCATCTGTTCCGGTCGGTGGGGGCCGGCCAGGAGGTGGCAGTGCTTGCAGGACTGGTTGCAGCGCCATCCGAGGTTGACTTGCAGGGTGTCGACGCCGGCGGCCGTGAGGTCCGGGTAGCCCAAATCTTCCAGCTTGCGGGCGAAGGAAAGCATGGTCCGGCTTTAGAGCGTGATTTTGGCCGCGGCGTTATGGGCCTGGATGCCGTGAATCAGGGTGGCGCCGCCCCGAATGGCCGCGGCCACGTGAATGGCCTCGGTCATCTCCTCCAGGTTGGAGCCGGCCGAAAGTGCCCCCCGGGTATAGGCGTCGATACAATAGGGGCATTGGACCGCGTGGGCCACCGCCAGGGCGATGAGGGCCTTTTCCCTGACGGTGAGGGCGCCGGCGCTCATGACCCCCTGGTAGTAGTTCATGAAGATATCATAGAGATCCGGGCGATAATTGCCGATCTCAGCAAACCTGTCCAGGTCATCTGCTTCGTAATAGTGGGACATCTGGTCTCCTGGGGGTGGAAAGGAAGCGGCCCGGCAGGAAGCTTTGGCCCGCCGGGGCCCCGGCGCCAGAAGGGCCCGGAAACCTGCCGGGCCCTGGCTGAAGGCGGCCGCTCCTAAAACCGGGTAAAGCCGGTGAAGCGGTAGAGGTCGCCCATCAACTCCTCGTATTCGCCCTTGAGCTTCTGGTAGAGGCGGGCGTTTTCCATGGCCAGGGCCGCCTGCTCCGCCAGGGAGGAGATGAAGGTGATTTCATCGTCGCTATAATCCCGGGGTTCGCTGGTGTAGATGCGCATGACCCCGATAATGTTGCCCTTGAGGTTGATGGGCACCGAGAGGATGGACTTGATGCCCTCTTCCACGGACTCCTTGACATAGGTGGCCCGGGGGTCGCTGTCCACCTCGTAGATGGAGACCGCTTTGCCCATCATGGCGTCGGTGATGGATTTGTCGGTCCCCACGGGGCCTTTGCTGATGTAGCGGTCACTGAGACCGTAAGAGGCCACCAACTCCATCTGCTGGCGTTTTTCGTCCAGGAGGCGCACCGCGGAGCCTTTAATATCCAGGGCGGTGGTGACGGTCTTCACCAGGAGGTTGAGGACCTTCTTCACATCCAGGGCGGAGTTGACGGCCTTGGAGACCTCCAGGAGGCCCTTAAGGAAATTGAGTTCCTTGGTGCGGGTTTCATACATCGTGGCGTTGCTGATGGCCTGGGCGCCCAGTTCCGCCACGGCGCAGGCGAAATCCACCTCCTCCATGGTGAACTCCCGGGGTTCCGCGGTCACCAGGCGCAAGACGCCGATGACTTTGCCCTTGGCCACCATGGGGACGGCCACCAGGGTGGCGATCCCTTCTTCCTTGGCCTCCTGGGGATACTGCATGCGGGGGTCGTTGACCGCGTCAAAAATGGCCACCGGCCGGCCGCTCAAGGCCTCGCTGACACTCCGGTCCAGGTCCACGGGACCTTTTTTGAGGTACTTCTCGCTGAGGCCGTGGGCCGCGACCAACTCCATGCGGTTGGTCTTAGGGTTGACCAGCCGAATGGTGGCCCCTTTCAGGTTCATGACCTCGGTGATTTGCCGGACGATGTGATCCAGCACTTCGTCCACCGCTAGAGTGGAACTCAGGATCTTACTGATCTCCTGAAAACTCCGCAGATACATGCGTTCCTTAAAAGCCATCATGGCCGCCCCTCCCTTGTAAATTCTTAGTTGCCTGCGGGGAATCTTGGTTCGCCGGGATACCGGTTACGATAAATTATAGTTATCAATTTTCCTGGCATCCGGCAAGGATGCCGGCCTCATTACCGTAGAGAATCATATCCCTTTTGGGGTCTTAAGGA
>CAYNMI010000398.1:0-2342 GCA_964398095.1 uncultured Desulfobacca sp. | reverse complement strand
GTGGTCACGGCCTTTTTCAGGGCGCTATAGCCGCCCCGGTCCAGGTAGGCCTGGATGTCCATGGGATCGATGAGGCCCACGTTATCCATGAGCACCGGTTCGTGGGGACTCTGCTTGTAGCTGCGGTAATCCTTGGTGGAATAAGGCAGTTGCCGGTAATCCGGCGCTTTGCCGGCCCGGTAATCATCCAGAACCTGCCGGATTTTCTCCCGGGTCAAGTTGCCGTACACCACTTCGTTGATCTGCATGGCCGGGGCCACCTCACAGACCCCCAGGCAGGCCGACAGCTCCAGAGTGAACAGGCCATCCTCACTGGTCTGGCCCACGGATAGGCCCAGTTCCTCCTGCAAGGCCTGGAGCATGTTTGCGGACCCGTTTACATGGCACGGCGGCGACTGGCACATCCTGACGATGTACTTGCCCTTGGGCTTCCAGGTAAACATGGAATAGAAGCTCATGGTCCCGAAGAGGTGGCTGCCGGGGACGTTGAGCTGGGTGGCAATGATCTCTTGCATGGGCGTAGGGAGATAACCCTGGATGGTCTGGGCGGCCTGCAGCACCGGCAGCAGGGGGCCGGGGGTATTCTCGTGGGAGGCAATGACGGCCTCCAGCCGCTGGTAGACTTCCGGGTCGATTGCGGCAGTCGGGTTACTGGCACAGGGTCCAAGCTTGCTTTTCATGGGAGCCTCCACGTAACGGTCAAACCTTCTCGATTCTTACGGCGCAGACTTTGTATTCCGGGATCTTGGCCACCGGGTCCAGGGCCGCGATAGTCAGCTTGTTCGCCGCGGCCTCAAAAAAGTGGAAGGGCACGAAGATGGTCCCGGCCACCGCCTTGGGCGACACCTGGGCCCGGGCGACGATTTCGCCCCGCCGGGTCTTGACCCGCACCGGTTCGCCATCCCCGATGCCAAAGTCAATGGCGTCACCGGCGGCGATTTCCACCCGGCATTCCGGGGCTCTTTCCTCCAGACCCGGGGCCCGGCGGCTCATGGTGCCGGTATGATACTGATAGAGCAGCCGCCCGGTGGTCAAGACCAGGGGATAATCGGCGTCCGGCATCTCCGCCGGATCCCGATGGTCAATGGCGAAGAAGGCGCCTTTGCCCCGGGCGAACTGGCCCCGGTGCAGATAGACGGTGCCGGGGTGATCCGTAGTGGGACAGGGCCATTGCAGACCGCCCTCGGTGTCCAGCCGGGCATAGGTAATGCCGGCATAGGACGGCGTGACCCGGCGAATCTCCTCGAACACGGCTTCGGGATCGGCATAATCCATGGGGTAACCCAGACGCCGGGAAATCTCCGCGATAATCTGCCAGTCGGGCCGGGAGTCGCCGATGGGGGGAATCGCCTGGCGCACCCGGGCCACCCGGCGCTCCGTATTGGAGAAGGTGCCTTCCTTTTCCGCAAAGGTCGTGGCCGGCAACACCACGTCGGCCAGCCGCGCGGTTTCGGTGAGGAAGATATCTTGCACCACCAGAAAATCCAGTTGTTGGAGCGCCTTGACCAGGTGGTCGGAATCGGGATCGGAGATGACCGGATTCTCCCCCACGATATACAGGGCCTTGATTTTGCCCTCCGGGATGACCGGCACCATATCGGTCATCGTCATACCCGGCCAATCCGGGAGATTCTTGACCCCCCAGGCCGCTTCCATCTTGGCCCGGGCATTGGCATCGGTCACCGGCTGATAGCCGGAAAAGACGTTGGGCAGGCCGCCCATGTCGCAGGCGCCCTGGACGTTGTTCTGGCCCCGGAGGGGGTTGACCCCGCCGCCCTCGATCCCCACGTTGCCGCAGAGCATGGCCAGGTTGGCCAGGGTCTTGACGTTGTCCGTGCCCACGGTGTGCTGGGTGATGCCCATGGCATAGACGATTGACGCGGCTTTGGCCCGGCCATAGAGCCGGGCGGCGCGCTTCAGGTCCGCGGCGGGCACCCCGCTGATCTGCTCCACATATTCCGGGGTATATTTCGCCACGGTTTCCTTGAGGGCTTCGAAGTTCTCTGTGCGCTCGGCAATATAGTCCTGCGCGTGCAGGTTTTCCTGGATGATCTGGTTCATCATCCCGTTGATCACCGCGATGTCGGTGCCGGGACGCTGCCGCACCCACAGGCGGGCGTGCTTGACCAGGTCGATGCGGCGGGGTTCAATGACGATCAGATCTTTATTTTTCAGGCTCGCCGCCCGCTTGATGAAAGTGGAGGTCACCGGATGGGTCTCGGTGGTGTTGGAGCCTATTACCAGGATGCAATCGGAGTTCTCCAGCTCGGCGATGGAATTCGTCATGGCGCCGGAGCCGAAGGAGGCGGCCAGACCGGCCACCGTGGAGCTGTGTCAGAGAC
>CAYNMI010000397.1:0-2354 GCA_964398095.1 uncultured Desulfobacca sp. | reverse complement strand
ATCGACCTGGCCCGGGGCGTCACCCTGGGCGGGGTCAGCCGCCAGGGGATCGTCAGCGAACACCCCGACACCGGCCACTCCATCCGGGGCCTGGCCATCCCCCACTGGGACACCCTGCTCACCGTCGCCGCCCGGGCCTACGAACTCACCGGCCTGGGCTACATCGGCGTGGACCAGGTCCTGGACCAGGATTTAGGCCCCCTCCTCCTGGAACTCAACGCCCGTCCGGGCCTGGCCATCCAGATCGCCAACGCCGCCGGCCTCATGCACCGGGTCAAACTCGTGGAGGCCCACCTTCAGGACCTTACTAGCCTCGAAGCCCGCCTGGCCTTCGCCCGGGAGCATTTCGGCGAAACTCCGTAAGGGCGGTAAAATTGGCCGGAAAGCCCATTTCCCCGTAGGGGCGGACCCATGTGTCCGCCCTGAATTGATATTAACTTGATGTCAAAATTAGAGTTTTGGTTTGGTGGGGCGGGCCTCCGTGCCCGCCGCCATCCGGGATTGAAGGCGCCCAGGGTGCAGCCTACGGCAGAACTTTTCAGACTCGAGGTTTCTTGCAGGGTTTGCTTGAGGATTCACATCGTCAAAAATCTAACCATATCCTCCCGCCAGCGGCGCGCTCCCTGATGTCACTTCAGGGCTTGGGCCAGGCGTTGGACGAATTCACGTTCTTGGGCCGCCCGGCCTCCGAAGGTCTCCAGCGCCACGACGTCCCACTTGAATTGGCTCCACATGGGCAGGCTCCGGAGCAGCCGGTCCACGGCGTCGTGGGACTCGGCCTCCAGGATGAACACCAGGGCCCGCCGCCCCACGGGAACGCCCCCCGCCAGGATCTTTTTCTCGGCTTGCAGCCGCATCAGGGCCTCAAAGAGCGGCAGCACCAGGTTTTCCAGGACTTTCAGACTCTGCTCCGGCGAGGCGTACCCGGGGCCTTCCGAGGCTGATACCAGGTAGTGCATGGGGTGGTCTCCTTGGCGGTTATCTTGAAGTCTTAAGGCTGTAAGTTTGTTATTTTGTTAAGCATTAAACGGCAATAGTCAACCCTCTCAGATTATTCCCAGAGGGATGACGCCGGACCGGTTCAGGGGGGGGCTTTCTGGAATGAGGTTCTATAAAATTAAAGGTTCTTATTTCTAAGGCCCTTGAATTTTTGCTTTAGCAATTTCTTGTTCATTAATCGCATCTTTTAATTCCCTGGCGCGCTTGAAAAACTTATAAATGCCGGTGCTGCCTCCTGCTACAAATAGCCCGGTAATAACTAAGGATATCTTCTGTGGTTCTTTAATCTTAAAGAGCATGGCGATCATGTCGAGTTTAAACTCATAGACGACATAAATACTTACTATTGCTGATATCCAAGGTTTGAGATCCAAAAAGTCCTCACCAGTTTGTTTATTCATAACTTCCTCAAATTTCTGCCATAGCTTGGAGTCAAATATCTGGTATAATCCTCGCTCAATGATAAGGGCCAGTAAAGCATAACCGACAATAATGGCGGCCAGGTTCGCCCAATAATCCTGACTTATTTCCGGCATCTCTCCACCCTCCTCAATACATCAAAACAACATGGTTTTAAATGGCTTGTAGATTTTCAACCGCCTTCCAACCCCAAATCATTTTCAACCCACTCTCAATGCGCCTTGCGTGAACCCGCCGAAGTCTAATCGTTTAACTGCGGCCCCATTAAGAAAATTGTTAGCATATAATATATCTTATAACAAGGAATCATTTAAATTATTGTAAATATAAAAAATCATGGCCGCAGCAAAATTTCAAATCGAGGTTCGTCAAAAATTTTCTTGGCTTCCTCTCTCTTCATGGTATATATTTAGATGTTTAAGTCGCAAATCAGGAGGCCGGATAGGCTTATGAAAAACGATATCCATCCCAATTTTATTGAAACCACGGTGCGCTGCGCCTGCGGCAATGAATTCACCACCGGCTCCACCCAGGAAAACATCCGGGTGGAGATCTGCTCCAAGTGCCACCCCTTCTTTACCGGCAAGCAAAAGCTCATGGATACCGCCGGGCGGGTGGAGCGCTTCCGCCGCAAGTACGCCAATTTTGAGCAAAACAAGGCCGAAGCCAAGCCCGAATGAAGCCGGATGACCTGCGCCAGGCCGTAGGCGGCCAGGCCGTGCTGGAGGGCGTCATGATGCGCTCGCCGCACGCCATAGCCGTGGCGGTGCGCCGTCCCGACGGCTCCGTGGTCCTCAAGGACGAGGCCTACACCTCCCTGGGGGAGCGCTATCCCGTCCTCAAGCGCCCCGTCCTCCGGGGTCCGGTTATCCTCCTGGAAGCCATGGTCACCGGGGTCAAGGCCCTGACCTTTTCGGCCCAGGCCGCCCTCCAGG
>CAYNMI010000396.1:0-2357 GCA_964398095.1 uncultured Desulfobacca sp. | reverse complement strand
GTCCAGGTTGATGGCGCTGTCCCCGAAGCCCACCAGACGGGCGGCCGGCTTGGGGTCCTTCAAAACCCGGGGAAATTCCGCCGCCGCGGCCGTCATCAACGCCATGGCTTCATGCACATTGGAGGTGTAAGAGATACCCACCGGAATCTTCAGGCGGATGCCCCGGCCGCTGAAAGACCAGTTGATCACCTTGTTGGTTATCAACTCATCATTGGGAATGAGAAAGGAAGTGCCGTCCCGGGTTATCATCGAGATAAAACGGGAATGGAGGGATTCGATCCAGCCGAAGACGCCCCCCACTTCGATGACATCCCCGGGGCGGATGGAATTGTCCATCAGGATAATCACCCCGCTCACCAGGTTGGACACCACTTTCTGGAGGCCGAAGCCCACCCCCAGGCCCACCGCGCCGCTGAACAAGGCCAGCAGTTGAAAATCGAAGCCCACGCTGTCCAGGGCCAGGAGAATGGCCCCGGCATACAACCCTCCTTTCAGGAGTTTGACCAGCAGCACCTGCACCCGTGGGGTCAGGCGGGAGATTTGTTCGATCCGGTGTTGGATAATATGGCTCAACCAGCCAGATAAGGGCAGCAGGATGCCCAGCATGATGGCGGCCTTGATGATGACCCATAAGGAGAGGCGTCCATGGCCCACCGTGAAGCCCACCCGATCGAACATGGCAATGGCAGGGTTCAGAACCCCCACGATATCCATAGCCGCCACCGCCATGATCATCACCGCGAAGAATTTGGACCAGGCGGGGCTGATGAGGACCCCGGTCGCCACCTGGATAATGACCCAGGCCCACAGGAGGTCCACCGCGGCATAGATTATCCGGTGGTTCCACTGGTAATGCTGCGCCGTCAGGGAGACGATCCCCAACAGGATGGCCGCGGCCAAGGGGGCGGCGATATCCATCAACTTGGTCTTGATTTCCAGCACGCGGGCATGGTCTGTCGGCACCCCGGCGTGCACCAGATGGGCCATGCCGCGCCGGGCCACCCCCCGCAGGAGAAACATCCCCAGGCACACCACCCCCACGATGGCAATCTCGTACAGCATGCCGACATCGCAGGTCCCGGCGCAGAGCTTTTTTTGCGCCCCGAACAGGAAATCTTGCATACTTTGCAGCGAAATGAATCCCTCCATAGCAACCTCTTCCTAAGGTTTTAGCCTTCCCCGGACTCCTCCCGGGGGCTAACCGGGCCGGCCGTCTGCGCCGCCGCCACCCCCGCGGCCAAGGCCCGGCGGTTCAACTCCTCCGTGCCTTTGGGCACCCGGGCCAGCACCGCGGCCGTAAGACTCTTCAGGGACACCACCCCCGTAACTTGCGCCAGGGCCCCCAAGGCCACGATGTTGGCCGCCCGCGCCTCCCCCAAATCCCGGGCGATCCCCGTGAAGGCCAGCGCCAGGACCGGCTCGTCCGGCACCTCCCGGACCAGGTCGGCGTCCACCAGGAGCAGGCCCCCCGGCTTCAAGTCGGAGACATAGGCGTCCAGGGACTTCTGGTTCATGGCCAGAAGCACGTCGGGCCGGATGGCCTTGGGATAATCAATTTCCGTATCACTGATCACCACTTCCGCCTTGGACGCCCCGCCCCGGGCCTCGGGGCCGTAACTCTGGGTCTGACAGACAAACTTGCCGTCATAGACCCCCGCGGCCTCGGCCAGGATGATCCCCGCCAATATCAACCCCTGGCCCCCGGCCCCGGCCAGGCGGATTTCGTAGCGACTTGACATGCTTGCCTACTGTTGAGAGTTCAAGGTTCAAGGTTCAAAGTTCAAGGTTGTTGGAGCTTTTAAAACTTTGAACTTTGAACTATTTCTCCATCATCGCCGCCTGGGCCGCGTCCCGGATCTTCTGGTATTCCTGGGTATAGACGGGCAGGTCCCGATCCACCAGGGTGCCGATGGTGATCTTGCCCGCCAGTTCCTCCGGGCTCATGCTCCTGGCCTTCTCCACCCGCACGGCCATGGCCTTCTGTTGGCGCATCATCTCCACCGGGCCCCCCAGCTTATTTTTGGCGCCGAACTGGGTGTGACAATGGCTGATGACCTCCACCACCGCAAAACCCCGCTTCCGGATGGCCGCTTCCATCAGTTGGTCCAGCAGGGTGGCATGATACACGGTGCCCCGCCCCACCATGGCGGCCCCGGCGCACACGGCCATCTCGCTGATGGAAAAGGCGTGCTCCACGTGGTCGTAGAGCGAGGTGGCGGACCGGGCCCCGTAAGGCGTGGTGGGCGAATATTGCCCTCCGGTCATGCCGTAGATATTGTTGTTGATAATGATGGCCGTGAGATTCAGGTTGCGCCGGGCCGCGTGGATGAAGTGGTTGCCGCCGATGGCGGTGGCGT
>CAYNMI010000395.1:0-2358 GCA_964398095.1 uncultured Desulfobacca sp. | reverse complement strand
TAGGGTTAAACAGTGTGAAAGCATTTATGGTGATGGCCATACTGGAGAGAAGACTGCAAATATATTAAATCAAGTAAATATTGACCATAAATTATTAAATAAACCAAATTTATAAAGACGAAATGATCTATTAGTGTTCCGGTAGCTCAGAAATCTGGCAGGTCATCTCGTCATTCATGGAGAATTTCTTGGGTGAGAGGTAAATAAAAGGATAAGCTATCTAATTTTATGGTTTTTAAAAGGAATGTATTTGATTGGCATTTATACCTGGGAGGGTTTTTGATACGGGCTCTGCGGGTCTGGATAAAGATCGGGAAGACTGGGAAAAAGAACATTGGCAAACAGCTAGGCGAATGATATTTTACCGACGTTAAGCCAGGCGTCACGGTGCGGGAACCGGTTAAGGATGAGGCGGGTGGAAAGTATCAGGGAAGGTCATGATGAAAAAATGGCAAAAAACTATAATCCATCCTGATACCCCGATTCGGGAAGCCATGCGGATTATTGACGCCACGGCGATGCAGATTGCCCTGGTCAATGATGCGGAGGCGCGGCTGGTGGGCGTGATTACCGACGGGGATATCCGCCGGGGCCTGCTGAAGGCGATATCCCTGGACGAACCGGTAAATCTCATTATGAACCGGAATTTCACCCCGGTGGGGCGCAACGCCTCCCGGGAGGAAATCATGAGGCTGATGAAACTGGAGGGGCTACGGCAGATCCCGGTGTTGGATGACCAGGGGCGGGTAGTGGATTTAAAACTCCTCACGGACATGATCCAGTTAGCCTCCCGGGATAACTGGGTGATGCTGATGAGCGGGGGTTTGGGGACCAGGTTGCGGCCGTTAACGGACGATTGCCCCAAGCCTCTGCTGAAGGTGGGAAACAAACCCGTACTGGAAACCATCCTGGAAAGCTTCATTGAATGCGGGTTCAATAAATTTTACATCTCGGTCAATTACAAGGCCAAGATGATCGAAAACACCCTGGGGGACGGTTCCCGGTGGGGCGCGATGATTCGTTATCTGCGCGAGGAGAAGGCTTTAGGCACGGCTGGCGCCTTGGGTCTCTTGCCCGAGCCTCCCACCCTGCCCCTTATCGTCATGAATGCCGATGTCCTCACCAAGGTCAATATCCAGCATTTACTGGACTTTCATCAGGACCATGGGGCCAGCGCCACCATGTGCGTCTGGGAATATCATTTTCAAGTTCCGTATGGGGTTGCTAAAACCGAACAGCACCGGTTGGTTAGCATCGATGAAAAGCCCCGGCACCGGTTTTTCATCAATGCGGGTATTTATGTCCTGGAACCAGAGACCCTGACATTTGTGCCGCGTAACACCTTTTATGACATGCCTAATTTGTTTGAGGAGCTTATCAGCAGGGGTTACGAAACTATCGTCTTTCCCATCCATGAATATTGGATGGATATTGGCAGGGTGGATGATTTTGAGCGGGCTAATGGCGAGTATTGTGAGAACTTTACATGATCCAGGGAAAGTCGATTTTGGCCATCATCCCGGCCCGGGGCGGATCACAGGGAGTTCCCCGGAAAAATCTCCGGGAAATCGCCGGCAAACCGCTTATCGCCTGGGCCATTGAGGCAGGCAGGAAGTCGCAATACATCGATCGATTGATCCTCTCTTCGGAGGACCCGGAAATTATCCGCATTGCCCAATCCTGGGGCTGTGAAGTGCCCTTTGTGCGGCCGGCCGAACTGGCCCGAGATGAGACGCCCGGCATTGACCCGGTGTTGCACGCTTTAAGAGCGCTGCCGGAAAGATACGATTACACCGTGCTGCTGCAGCCCACCTCACCGCTGCGGTTAGCGGAGGATATTGACGGTTGCGTGGAGACCTGTCTGCGCCACGAGGCCTTTGCCTGTGTAACCCTGACCGAAGTTGACCAGAGTCCATTCTGGATGTACCGGTTGGATGCCTCCCGCCATTTGGTGCCCCTGATCGAGCAGAAGAGTCTCCCGGCTTGCCGCCAGGATCTCCCGAAGGTCTATATCCTCAACGGCGGGGTATACGTGGCCCAGACGGCCTGGCTGCAACAACAGCGGACGTTTTTGACCGCTGAAACGGTTGCCCATATCATGCCCCGGGAGCGGTCCCTGGATGTGGATACGGAGTTGGATCTGAAAATCTGCGAGGCATTAATATCCGGGAGCTGAAGTTCGATCCAGGGCTCAGGGGATTATCGGCATAATCGGCGCCGCCCAGCGCGGCCGCCGGCGTGATGCTTGCAGGTCCAGCGCGTCAGCAAACCAGGCAAATTTTGAAGCGGCCACGGCTGATATTTGATCAAGTCAACCAGGGGAAGAATTGATCGAATGTCGGGATTCTAGACCTCTGA
>CAYNMI010000394.1:0-2358 GCA_964398095.1 uncultured Desulfobacca sp. | reverse complement strand
AGCGCCTGCCGGAAAAGGATTGGCAGATAACCGTCATCGACCGGGATTGGCAGCACCACTACCAGCCCGGCTGGCTCCTCATTCCCTTCGGCCTCTATACCCTGGCCGACTGCATCAAACCCAAGAGCAAGTATCTGCCTCCCGGAGTCAATTTCGTCCTGGATGACATCATCGCGGTGGAGCCGGATAAAAAGCAGGTCAGGACCGGGCGGGACACCTACCCTTATGATTGGCTGGTGGTGGGCACCGGCTGCCGCATCGTCCCGGAGGAGGTGGAGGGCCTGACCACGGGCTGGGGGCAGGATATCCACAATTTTTATACTGCGGATGGCGCGGTGGCACTCTATGAAAAACTGAAATATTTCGATAAGGGGCGCGTGGTGCTGAACATCGCGGAAGTCCCCTTTAAATGCCCGGTGGCTCCCCTGGAATTCGTCTTCATGGCTGACTGGTTTTTCGCGGTGAACGGGGTGCGGGACCAGGTGGAAATCGAACTGGTGACGCCGTTGCCGGGCGCGTTCACCAAACCCATGGCCTCCCAGACCCTGGGGAAAATCTGCGAGCAGAAAAACATCAAAGTTACCCCCGATTACCTCCTGGCCGAAGTGGATTCGGAGAAAAAGCTGCTCAAGTCCTACCAGGGCCAGGAAGTCCCTTATGATCTTTTGGTCTCCATTCCGCCCAATTTCGGGGCCCAATGCCTGATGGACAGCGGCCTGACGGACCCCATGGGCTATGTGGAAACCGATAATTTCACCTTAAAGGCCAAGAAATTCGACCATATTTACGTGGTGGGCGACGCGGCCAATGTGCCCACCTCCAAGGCCGGGTCCGTGGCCCACTACGAGGCCGATGTGGTGGCGGACAACCTGGAACGGGAAATCGACGGGCATGAACCCAGGCCCGATTACGACGGCCACTCCACCTGCTTTGTGGTCACCGGCTACAACCAGGGATCGCTCTTGGATTTCAATTATAAGATCGAGCCCTTGCCGGGCAAATTCCCCTTCCCGGGGCTGGGCCCCTTTGATCTTTTGGGGGAGAGTTTCATCAATTTTATGGGCAAAATGATGTTCCGCTGGACCTACTACAACCTGATGCTCAAAGGCAGCCATCTGCCCCTGGAAAACCAGTTTGTCATGGCCGGCAAGGTGCGGGGCATTCTGTCGCCGGATATTGAAATGACCCTCAGGAGGAAACGGCCATGACCAACGAAGAACTGATCCTGGAAAAATTGGCCCGCATCGAAGCCCGGCTGGACGGCGTCGACCGGGTGGAGCAGCAGTTGCAGCACTATGCCGGGCCCTGGGAAAACCTCCGGGACCTGGGCCGGGACCTGTCGTTTTTAACGGAGCCGGCCGTCAAACGGCTCACCGAAGAATTGGCGGACGTGGAAACCGGCTTCCAACTGGAGGACTTCTTCGCCCTCCTGAAAAAGGTTTTGCCCAGCCTGAAATATTTGAGCTGGTCCCTGGAGCAGTTGGAGAACTTCATCGACTGGTGGCGGGACATGGAGCCGCTGCTGAAGCTGGGGGTGCCCAAGCTCATCGACTACCTGGACGAGCTGGAGCAAAAAGGCATTTTTCGCATCAACGCCGCGGTGCTGGAGATGTACGCCAAGATTGCCACGCATTACGACGCCGAGGATATCGCAGCCATCGGCGACGGCTTCGTCATGATGCACGGCATGGTTAAAAAACTGTCTGATCCCCGGTTGATCCAGTTTCTGGAAAAACTTGCCGATCTGCCCATGGCCGTGCACCTGGATGAGGCGGAACCGGTGGGCCCCGTGGGCCTGATGTGGCGGATGCGCAGCCCCGAATGCCATGAAGGCCTGGGCGTGCTGCTGGAACTCACCCGGGCTTTGGGGAAGCTGAAGAACGGCGCCGCCGCCGGTGTGAGCTCATGATGGCGGCCACGGGCCGCCCTCTAGACTACGGTTTAAATTTATTATAAATTAGATGAAATAAATTTATTGACATATTAATTATGGTGCGCGCAGGATAAATTTACAGACAATGCCAAACCCGCCGTAAGACGGGGACGGAAAGCCACGGGTCTTTCAAGGATGAGTGATAGCCGGGTTGCCTAATGGGGCAACCCGGCTTTTTCCTTTACCTGGGCTGGAAAAATTTCGTGATGGTTTAGTATTTTCCAAAAATTCTGAGAGGGAGACCCCTACAAAGACAAGGAGATATCGTATGAAAAAGTTAGTCATTTTTGGATTATCTTTAGCGTTACTCTTGGGAATGGTGGCAATGGCCACAGCAGGTTTGCTTACGGCCACTTTTTATAATGATTTCTCGGCTTGGAAAGCTGCATGTGTATTCCCTATAAAGGTTCAAGACTTTGACAAAG
>CAYNMI010000393.1:0-2364 GCA_964398095.1 uncultured Desulfobacca sp. | reverse complement strand
AGCCCACTGGGCGATTTTACGAAAGGTTACCATGTGCCGGGAAGCTCTGCAAGTTTTAGTCCAGAGTGCTTAAGGGTCCGCAATCCATGGATCAGCCATCTCTCCTCCAGGGCAGGCCCCTCGCGTGCCCCTTCTTGGAGAGATGTAAAGCATTCATAAGATATCTGCGTCCAGTTGTCAAACTCTTGCGCGGTTTGTTCCATCTTCCCGGGGGTTGCAGATGCAACGTACTTGGCTTAAATGAGCGCTTTTTTGTTCAGGGCTTTAAATTCCTCCCCTTTTTAAAGGCGATTGGTGTCTGTTGACACCTTCTTATAAAGGGGGTAAAAAAAATTGGGAAGATTATTGTCATGGTATTTCTGGATTGCCAGTTGGCTGGGAAGATAGAGGTCTATTCCTGCTCATGATTCAAGCATATTACGATGGTTGTTATTATGGGGGCGGAAACTCTGATGATCCTGGATGTCGATCAATCACCTTGGCAGGTTTTGCGGCAAGTGAAAGCGTTTGGCAGAAATTTGAACTAGAATGGGGTAAAGTGCTTGAAAAATAATCCGGCTCTTCAGTTTCGGATAAAGCGCGTTTCTGCCCACAATGGGGCAGGAGCATAGGACGCCCCTCGGCCGCCACGATTTCGCTTACACGGGACGCCCTATGCCTATGGTTGCAACCCCCTTTTCGCCTCTTCCCCTTTTCGCCTTTTCCCCTTTTATTTTTGAACCAACGCCTCGGCCACGTACGCGTCCGTGACCAGCACGTTGAAGTACTTCCCCTTGAGGCAGGCCCGGATGGCTTCGGTCTTTTCCAGGCCGCCGGCCACCGCCACCACGTAGCGGTCGCTCCGGGCGGCGCGCTCCCGGAGTTCCAGGGCCCCCACCCCGATGACCCGCCGGGTCAGAGCCGACAGTTCCTTGTCCTGACCATCCAGCATCGGCTCACCCTGAGCGTCGATGGGCGTATGGTTGATCTCCGCCACCACTCCCTTGGCGGCCAGGTCCTCGGCGGTCAGGTTCATCTCCTGCTGCGCCAAAGCCCGGAACCCGGGCAGCGGCCCCGTCAGGTAGCCGATCCCCAGGATCATGATATCCGTTTCCCAGATATCCCGGTAAATCTTTTGCATCTGCGGGTTGGCGGCCATCTGCTTCTCGTACTCCTCCCGGGAGCTCACCGGGATGGTGGGCAGGTTGTAGGCCGTGGTGTCGGGATACTTGGTGCTCATCATGCCCACCATGGCGTTGGCCGTCAGCCCCGGCGTGGTAAGGATCGGGGTCAGGGTCAAGGGGTACAGGTGGAGTCCCGACAGCCGCTCCGGTTCCAGATAGGTAATGAGATAATACAGGGTCTTGCCGCCGGAGAGGCCGATCTTGGCCCCGGCATAGGCGATTTCCTCCAGGTAATAGGCCCCTTCCCGAGCCACGGTCTTCTGAACCGAGTCCAGGTCCTTGATGCCGGGGTCCACCACCCGCAGTTCCCGGAGGTGCGGATAGAGCTTCTTGAGCTGGTCTTCCAGGTCGCTCCGCCGGGGGATGGCCGATTTTTCAAAGATAAAGGCCATGACCTGGGGCAGGGTGGTGTACTCCATGTCGTGGAGCCCCAGCCGGTGAGGCTCGAAGGGGCCGTGGCGCCGCATGTAGTTGGCCACCCGGTTGGCCTCCTTGCGCACCTCATCAAAGGCCACGTCGGCAAACATATCCATGGGTCCCAACAGCTTCCCTTCGCACAACTGGTAACCCGCGGCGATGACCCGGGGCGGGCCGTCGAAACGGCTGGGAATGGCGTCTTTAAAGGCCACCGGCATCAGGGGGCCGTGGTGCGAGCCCCGCATCCAGCCCTCCACCAGGTGGGGAAAGGCGAAGGGTTCCAGGACCTCGCCCACCGCGGGCATGCCCGACTGACAGCGAATGATCATCACCGGGTCGTCTTTGCCCACGTAGCGCCCGGCCAGGAGGCCCAGCTTCTGGGACGAGGCCGCGGCCGCCACTTCGTTGTCCTTTTTGCGATAGATGTTCTCGATGAGGTAGCGCCCCGGCGTGCCGATCAACACCAGCAGGTCGTACATGTCCTCGGGGCAGGAGAGAATCCATTCCTTGTGTTCGATGGCGTCGATGACCCGGAAGCGGAAGCCCCGGTGCATGTTGGGGTCGATGACCAGGCCCACGGTGGTGAAGGGGTCGGCAAAGATGCGGAACAGGGGCAGGTTCCAGGCGCCGGGGGAGGTCTTGTCGGCCATGAAGATAATGACCGGCTCGCTCTTGCGCTCTTCAAAGTGGAGTTCCGCCACCCCGGGGCCCATGCCCTTGACGTTGCCCGAGAAGGAGTCCGCCAGCATGTCCTGGCCGGCGCCATAGAGCTTCAACTTCCGGG
>CAYNMI010000392.1:0-2367 GCA_964398095.1 uncultured Desulfobacca sp. | reverse complement strand
AAAGACACCAGCGGCCTTATCGTGGTGGCCAAGACCGCCCTGGCCCACACCAATCTGGTGGCCCAGTTCCAGGCCCACGCCATCACCAAAATTTACCAGGCCCTGGTCTGGGGGCGCCTTGATGAGGCCGAAGGCGAAATCGACCGGGAGGTGGGCCGCCACCCCACCGCGCGCCAAAAGATGAGCGTCCACGCCCGCCGGGGCAAGCGCGCCGTCACTTTCTGGCGGGTCCTTAAAGTATTTCCCGGCCCCCTGAGCCTGGTGGAGCTCTCCCCCCAAACGGGGCGCACCCATCAACTCCGGGTGCACCTGGCCGCACTTAACCACCCGGTTTTGGGGGACGCCACCTACGGCGGCGGGGTGAGCCGCCTGGCGGGCTACCCCCGCCTCGCCGCCCTCAAACCCCTGGTGCGCCGCCAACTCCTGCACGCCCGGCGCTTAGGCGTCACCCACCCCCGCACCGGCGAGCCCCTCACCTGGGAAGCGCCCCTGCCGGAGGATTTTGGGGCGGTGCTGGATTTTTTGGAAAAAAATGATTAAGTTATGCTAAGTTCAAAAGTAGATTTCATTTAGGAGACCAGGACCATGGAAACAGTCCAGGCCGAAGTGCATTACCTGGGTGGCCGGGATATCTCCAAAGAGCAAGCCACCGAAGAAATTAAACACTTTTTGGCCAATAAAGGCGATAAATTGGTATATCTAGACGATATTATGGAAGGGCTTGATCTAAGCTATGAATTGGCGGCGGAAATCTGCCGGGAACTGGAAGGCACCGGGAAGATTAAAGGAATCAAGGTGGAATATGATATCCACAGCAAGGTGGCCGCGATCTTGAAGACCGAGGATGCCGACTTCTTAAGGCGTCTGGTCGATCTTATCTTTGAAAAATATTACGATTCGGAGCCCCTTTCGCCAAAAGAATTAGCTGCTATCAAAGAAGCAGAAGAGGCAAGACGGCAGGGTGATAAAGAGTATTTCACCCCCTGGGAAGAAATTAAAAAAGAACTCGGTTTATGAGCTATGATCTAACCATTGGTCGCCAGGCCAAGAAAGAGATCAAAGCTCTTGATACTTCAACCATCAAACGGCTAGCAAATCGCTTCCAGCAATTGACCCTTAACCCGTTTGACCCCAGGATATCCAAAGCCATCAAAATGTCGCCGGGCCGCCGCATCTCCAGAGTCGGGGATTGGCGCATTATCTATGAAGTGCATGAATCAGAAAGCCTCATCGAAATAATTTCCATTCGGGCCCGGAGGGAAGCTTATTAAGGAGCGACAGGTAGGGCGGGAAAGCGAAGCGCATCCCGCCTTTCGTAAGTCTTAAACAAATAAGCGTAGGGCGGGCACTGCCCGCCATAAATACCCTGCAAGAACAGGTGGGCCGTGCCCACCCTACAGAAAAACTTAAGGGGTTGGGGGAGGGAGTTTGAGGGAGTTTTTTATAAGTGCAGGGGCCGTCCGCCCCTGGCCCCCTCCCTCAAAACTAACTTTCCGCATTCATTATGCTCAAAATCGCCATTACCGGGGGGGCGGGCACGGGGAAGAGCACCGTGGCCCGGATGTTTAAAGAGCTGGGGGCGGAGGTGTTGGATGCCGACGCCATGGCCCGGGAGGCGGTGGCGGTGGGCGCGCCCGCCTGGCAGGAGCTGCGCCGCCTCTATGGGGCGGATTATTTTAACCCTGACGGCTCTCTGAACCGATCTAGATTAGCACAGCAGGTGTTCAACGACCCCGAGGCCCGCCGCCGCCTGGAAGACCTGATTCATCCCCGGGTGGCCCAGGAGATCGGGGCCCGGGCGAGGGCGTTGGAGGGCCGGGGCGTGGACCTGGTGATGGTGGAGGTGCCCCTGTTGTTTGAAACCGGCCGCCAGAAGGCCTTTGACCGGGTCATCGTGGTGACGGCCCCGGAAGCCGAGCAAATCCGGCGCCTGGGCGGGCGGGACGGCCGGGGGGAGGCGGAAATCCGGGGCATCCTCGCAGCCCAGTGGCCCCTTAAGGACAAGGCGGCCCGGGCCGATTATGTGGTGGACAACGGGGGGGAGCTGAGCCGCACCCAGGCGCAGGTGAAAAACCTTTGGGAGAAACTGAAAAATCAGCTTGACAGCGCCCGCTAAAAAGGTTAGCGTCCCAATAACCTACCTTCAAGAATCTACTGAACCCGATACAAGAAGAGATTAAGGAAAAATCCCGAAAACCCCCTTGACTTTAGTTGGAACTTATCCGCACCCTATCTGGAATTAAGGTTCCGGGCCCCCCGTGGCCGCCGGCCAGTCGTGGATCAGACAACTTCATAGCGGGAACAATTGCAGCTTATTAACAACTAACTTTTTTCCGGTGCAGGAAGTATTGGTATGCATAATCACGA
>CAYNMI010000391.1:0-2368 GCA_964398095.1 uncultured Desulfobacca sp. | reverse complement strand
TGATCCTCCTGGGCGGCTCCACCATCGGGGCCCAGTTCGGGGCGGTGGCGGGCAAGCGCCTCAAAGGCGAGCAAATTCGCATCCTGCTGGCGGTCATCGTCCTGGCCATGACCGTCAAGCTCCTCTTGGACCTGGTTATCACCCCCGCCGACCTGGTGAGCCTGGCGGCTGGCAAAGGGGGGCATTAAGATGAAACGGCTTTTTACCCTCCTTCTGGCCGTTTGCCTGGGATGCCTCTGGGGCACATCGGCCCTGGCCCTCACCCCGGGGACCCAAAAAAAGGTGGTGACCGCGGCCTCGAAAAACGTCGTCGAAATCGGCCTTTCTTACCATGGGGATCAAATCTTCTTCTTCGGGGTCAACCCGGTACCCGGCTCCGATATCGTCATCAAGCTCACCGCCGAAAAACAGGAAGCCGTCAAACTCTCCATGAAGGGCCGGGTGGGGCCTTTCTGGATGACCGTGAAGCAGTTTGAGGTCACCGGCGCCCCCTTCATCTACAAGATCCATTGCAATAAGCCCCTGGACCAGATCATCTCCAAAGAGACTGCCCAGGAGTTGGAGCTGGGATACGATGCAGTGCGCCACCGGATGAAGCTGCATCTCATCCGGGGTACAGCGGCCCCGGACGACGCCAACGTGGTTTGGAAGGGCCTGTTGAAAATCAAGGAGCGGGCCAACCTCTATAATATCGTGACCGACCCCAAGCGGCTGGAAATCTCCGAGGGCAAGTTATTCAAGCACTACTTCCGCTTTCCCCCCGCGGCCACCGAGGGGCGCTACCTGGTGGAATCCTATTGCTTCCAAAAGGGGCAATTGGTGGGTTACGGCAAAGACGTGATCCAGATCAAGAAGGTGGGCTTGGAACACTGGCTGACCCAGACCTCCCAAAACTCTGCCCTCTTTTACGGCATTCTGGCGGTCCTGGTTGCCCTGGGGGCCGGGCTGCTGGTGGGGGTTATCTTCCGGAAAGGAGGACACCATTAATGGCCGCAGATAAAGCAAAATCCATCGCGGTGGCGATAGATGGGTCAGCCCCTGCCTGGGAAGCTATGAAGCGGGCCATCAATATGGCCCGATTACTGGAGTTGCCCCTGGATGTCCTCCACGTGGTGCAACTGCGCAAATCCGGTTACTTCGCCTTTATTGACCGGCATCTGAAAGAGGATCAGGAGGCCTATGCCAGAGAGGTTTTGAACCAAGCTGTCCAGCGGGCCAAAAAGAGAGGGGTGGAAGCCCACCCTCACCTGTTGGAGGGAGAAAAAGACCCCTTCGACGCCATCGTCGATTTTCTGGAAAAGGCCAGAGGCGTGAAATTTCTGGTCCTGGGGACCCACGGCCATGGGTTTATGGGCCGGCATCTTTTGGGCTCCACCACCGAGCGGGTGCTTCGGGAGGTGACTCATCGGGGCCTGCCGGTGCCCGTGCTGGTGGTGCCCACCCTCAGGGCCGAAGGGGAACCCGAGGCCGCCCCCTATCAATAAGCCCGGCCGCCGGCGGGTGATTCCCACCCGGGCCAGCCAGCCAATGCGGGGAGTCGGGGCCGCCCGGCTCCCCTGTGCCCCAATAATGGCCTGGCCCTGCTTCTCATACCAAGTTGCGGTCAAACAAGTAATATTACGAATTGTAGGGGCGGTTCGCGAACCGCCCCTACATGGGTTGTGATTATAAAGATAGCATTACCTTTATAACGGCAACTTGGTATCAGAAGGTCGAGTCCAGGGGCTGGACCTGGCCCGCATGGAGGAAATACTTGGCCACCACAATCTCCAGGCGCCCCGCATCCACGGCCTCCCGGATGATGGGGCTGACCCGCAGCAGGGTCTGTTCCAAATATCTGCTATGGAGGTCAGAAGCGGCTTCCACCAGGTCCTGGCCGGTTTTCCCGGCCTGGCGCGCCTGGGCCACCGCGGGGGCAATCTGCGCAATGATCGCCCCGATATGACCCTCCTTGGCCTCGGGGTGCTCCACCGCCGCAGTCACCGCCCCGCAGCTTTCATGGCCCTTGATCACCAGGAGGGGCACCTTTAGGTGCGCCACGGCGTATTCCAGGCTGCCGATGCTGGTGGGGTCCAGCACCAGGCCGGCCGTCCGCACCACGAAGAGGTCTCCCAGGCTTTGATCAAAAATAATCTCCGCGGGCACCCGGGAATCGGAGCAGCAGAGCACCGCGGCTTCCGGTTGCTGGCCCCCGGCCAGGGCCCCGCGCAGGTCCAGGAGATTCCGCCCCCGGGACAACCCCTGGACAAACCTCAGGTTACCTTCCATCAAACGTTGCCACACCTGCCTGCCGGTGAATCCCGGTTTTGCATGCTTCATCATGACGGTCCTTCCTGCCTGTGGCCGTGGACGCAATTTGATGCCGCCC
>CAYNMI010000390.1:0-2376 GCA_964398095.1 uncultured Desulfobacca sp. | reverse complement strand
ACTGCACCGAGAAGGCCCGGAGCCCGGGATGCCGCAAACCCTCCAGGGTGCCGTCATTGAGATTGACGTGGGTCAGCTCCACCGCGGGGTCGGGGATGGATTCCAGATCCACGGCAAAGCCGTGATTCTGGGAGGTGATCTCCACCCGGCCGGAGAGTTTATTCTTCACCGGCTGGTTGGCCCCGCGGTGGCCGAACTTGAGCTTAAAAGTCCGCCCGCCCAGGGCCAGCCCCAGGAGCTGGTGCCCCAGGCAGATGCCGAACACCGGCTGCGCCCCCAGACACTGGCGCACGTTGTCGATGGCATAGGTGACCGCGGCGGGGTCCCCGGGGCCGTTGCTGAGGATGAGGCCGTCGGGCTTCAGGGCCAGGATGGCCGCGGCCGGGGTGGTGGCCGGCACCACCAGGACTTCCAGGCCCCGCTCTTTTAAGCTCCTGATAATATTAAACTTTACGCCATAATCGTAGAGGACCACCTTTCTGCCGGGCCTTTGGGCCCACAAGGCCGCCAGGTCCAGGGGCTCGCGGTCCGGGGCCGGGAACTCCGGCCACCAATAGGGGAGGGCGCAGGTCACGGTGGGCACCAGGTCCAGGCCCTCCATGCTGGGGAGTTCCCGGGCCCGGCGCACCAGGGACTCGGGGTCCAGGTCCAGGGTCGAAATGAGGCCCCGCATGGCCCCCACTTCCCGGAGGCGCTTGGTAATGGCCCGGGTATCCAGGCCCTCCACCCCCAGCTTGCCCGCGGCCTTGAGGTATTCGGCCAGATTGCCCTGGGAGCGCCAGTTGGAAGGGTAGGGGTGGTACTCCTTCACTACAAAACCTTCCACCTGAATCCCCCGGGATTCCAGGTCCTCGGGGTTGACCCCGTAATTGCCCATGAGGGGATAGGTCATGGTGACGATCTGTCCCTTGTAGGACGGATCGGTGAGGATCTCCTGATAGCCGGTCATGGCGGTGTTGAACACCACTTCGCCGGAGCTTTCGCCGGGGCCGGTGAACGACCGCCCCCCTAAAACCAGGCCATCTTCCAAAGCCAGTAACGCTTTCAAAGGCTACCTCGAAATTGCAGGTTTTTCCTATAAATATACCATAGCTAGGGGCGGTCGCGGATTTTTTTTGCAAACCCGGCCAGACCTTGGGGTAGGCGCCTTCCAGACCCCAGGTTGAGGCTTTTCCGGTCCTCCCAGGCAGGTCACGGGGCAGAGCGTGCGGCTTGCCATGATTTTAAATGTAATTACAGTATGTTATAAGGAGCGGGGATAACGGCTGCATATAACGCCCGTAGCGGGGCGATTTGGGGGGAACCAAGGGTTTACCCAGGGGTCGCCATGAGCGGGAGGTCCCGACCTGGGGCAATAAGCGTTATCCCGGAGCAGGATAAGCCGGCTGAAGGTGTCGGCCTGGGCATTTGAGGAAAAATTGTGCTATCATGCCCTTATTGAGAAATTTCGCCTTCCAGATCAGAAAGACGGGGGAATTTTTTGCGGTGAATGAGATGAGCCCAACCTTGCAGGTGAAGCATGCAATCCGGCCAGTTTAGCAAGACCGCCATGGGTACGGCCTTTATGCGGGCTTACCACGCCGCCCACGCCCACCCGAAAATCTTCGACGATTTCCTGGCGCAGCATCTGCTCAGCGAGACGGAACGCCAGGAGAGCGAAGCGCGCCACCTCCGGGCCTTCGAAATCTTTGACCCGGGCCAGGCCGCGTCCTGTGCGGATCAGGCCAGCGCCCTGGCAAGCTGGATGCAGGGGGCGGCCGCGCCTCCCGTTATCCTGGGCCGGGCGCGGTATGCGGAAGAGCTCCTGGAGCAGGCCGTGCAGCAGCAGGGGGTGCAGCAGTACGTGATCCTCGGGGCCGGGATGGATACCTTTGCATGGCGCCGCCCGGATTTGTTGGCGCGGCTGCAAGTGTTCGAGGTTGACCATCCCGCCACCCAGGCCCAAAAGCGCCAGCGTCTCCGGGCAATCGGCCGGGAGCTGCCGGCGCAACTCCATTTCATTGCCGTGGATTTTAGCCAGGAAAATCTGGCCGGGGCCCTGAGGCGCTCCGCGTATGACCCCCAGGCGCCAAGCTTCTTTGGCTGGCTGGGCGTTTCCTATTATCTCACCCGGGAGGCGGTGTGGGCTTTGTGGGGCGCCATCGCCGAGGTGGCGCCGGCCGGGAGCATGGTCATCTTCGATTATCTGGACACCGACGCCTTTGTCCCTGAAAAAGCGGCCAGACGCGTGCAATTCATGATGGAAATTGTGGCCCGGGTGGGCGAACCCATGCTCACGGGCTTTGATCCGGCCAGCCTGGCCGGGGACCTTGACCGCCTGGGCCTGCGCCTCCATGAGGACCTGGGCCCAGCCGACATCCAGGCGCGCTTTTTTGC
>CAYNMI010000389.1:0-2377 GCA_964398095.1 uncultured Desulfobacca sp. | reverse complement strand
ATGTTGATAGGTACGGCGCGGGTTTCCATCATAGTGAATAGGCTCGGTTGTTGTTTATCATTCATTTAGCCACCGCCGATAAACGCCGACGGACGCGGATTAGTGGTTTACAAATCTCGTTCCCAAGTTGCACTTGGGAACGACAAAGGATGCCAAACTCAGCTTGGCTGGTTAAAGCGTTCCCCAACCCAGCTTGAGAAAGAGGGAAGTCCCGCCTTTAGTCCACCTCAGGAGGAAGCGGCGGGATTAACGGCCTGATTTGATCAATTAACCGGGACAGGTGAAAAGTAGCCACCTGCCGGATTTCTTTATAATCGATATCATCATATTCATGTATCAAGACATTGCGTTGCGCAATGATTTTGCGCCAGGGAATTTCCGGATGCTCCTGTTTAACTTCTTCGGAGATACGGCGCGTGGCCTCGCCGATAATTCCTCTATTTCGTTCCACCGCAGCTCGCAGCATGTCATCCCGCAAGAAATCCTCAAGGGTTTTGCCCGTCAGGAAATGTCGGATTTTTTCGGCAGCCTCCAACATATCCCAAAGGTTTGCCGGGTCCCTCCTGCTAAGCGGCATAGACGACCTCTTTGGTCGTGAGGATTTCATGACGCCGAAAGGGATTGCGGATTGCATCCTTCTCCACCAGGTCGACCTCACGGCCGAAAATTTCGGCAAGCTCATCCAGCATTTTCACCCGATTATCGAAGGTGATGCCGCCGCCCGGGGCGAAGGTCACCAGTACATCCAGGTCACTATTCGGGCGGAAGTCTTCCCGCAACACCGACCCGAAAAGGGCGAATTCTTTGATCTTCCACCGGCGGCAGAAGTCCTCAATCCGCTGCATCGGTATGTTAATCTTGGGTTGGAACATGTTCCTCTCGTAGCTTTAAAACCCATTTATGCGAGGGCAGAAAAGATGACTTCCCCCTCACCCTAACCCTTGTATCCCCCATTGGGGGAGAGGGGATAAGATGGGACCGCTTTATTGGAGCTAATACTATAACAAGCGGCCCTCAAACCGGTGGCACAGCGCGGCCTATGGCCGCAACCAAACTAAAAAAAACACCTATTTACTTTGTACAATCAACAGCATACAGGGAAAATCTTGTTGAAAAAAACAGAAACTCGGATTCAGTGGCCCAGGCGTCTCGCCTGGGCAGGGCCGGGCTTTCGCCGGCGGCTACCTGGTGGGCAGTGCCCACCCTGCATTAACTTTGCTTGCATGATTACGCTTCTTCCGGCGGTGCAGGCGGAACCAGCGGTTCAAGAACTTCAATAAGTTCTGGGATACGAAGCGTGGCGACCCGCCAAATCAATTCATGCTTGATTTCTCCATATTCATGAGCCAAGACATGGCGTTGAGCAATTATTCGCTGCCAAGGCACCTCCGAATGGGCCTTTTGAAAAGTCTTGGATACGCCCTTGGCGGCTTCGCCGATAATTTCCAGATGGCGTTCGACGGCACCTCGCAACATCCGTTCAGTCAGGTAATGGTGAAAGGTCTTGCCGGTGACAAAACTTTGGATCGCCTTGGCCGCATCCAGCATATCCCATAAAAAAGCAGGGTCCTTATTTTTATGCGGCATAAATGACCTGCCGGTTATTAAGAATCTCCCGGCGGCGGAAAGGGTTCCGCAGGCCGGTTTTCTCCACTAGATCGACCTTACGCCCCAGGATGTCCCGCAATTCTGCGATCATATCCACCCAATCGTAAAGACTCCAGGGAATGTCCGGCTCAAAACTGATCAACACATCGATGTCGCTCTTGGGGGAGAAATCCTCCCGCAGGGCCGACCCGAAAATGGAAAACTCCGCAACCTGCCACTTTTTGCAGAAGTCTTCGATCTTGGCCTGCGGGATATTAATCTTGGGTTGAGCCATTATTCAGTCCTGCATCTTTAATCCAAGAAAGTTTCCTCCAGACCAGCCATCTTTGCCAAGTGCCCTAATAATCCAGTTTTCAAAGGCTTGTTGCTGTGAATCGCTATCGACAGCCGCACCGCGCTGCCGGGTTTGCCATAAATGTGATGGCTGCCACTGATACGCAGCAAAGTCCACCCATGATGTTCAACCATCTTGGCGAACTCTTTGCCGGTGAGGGATTTTAAATAGCAATTTCCATAACTCGCCCGTTGGGCGCTCTCGTCTGTTCTACGTCGACGGAAAGGCACCCCTCCACGGCTTCATAAAGATTTTTCAGCAATTCTTCGAAGGTATCTCCCTGGGTGGCGCAACCGGGGATGGCAGGCACTTCGGCCCAGTAGCCGCCTTCTGCCGCTTCGTGGACTATGACTTTGATTTTCATGGTTTTATCACCCTAGGGATTAATCGTCGTCTGGTACACGAACTTGCCGTTTTCCACCTTGATGATGGTCA
>CAYNMI010000388.1:0-2384 GCA_964398095.1 uncultured Desulfobacca sp. | reverse complement strand
TGCTTCAGGGTCTTGAGGATATTGTGGTCCTGCAGGCAGACCCGGTAGAAATCGAAGGCCGCGGAGCCCAGGAGCCGGTCCCGGGGGCGGCCGTTGTACTTGGCCACCAGGGCCAGGGCGTGGGGCGAGATTTCCTCGGCCCGCAGGGCCTCCAGGGTCAGGATGTCAAAGGGGGCCCGGCGCCAATGGCTGAGCGAGAGCTTGAAAAAGTCGGAGGTGACCTCCTCGGCTATGCCCGCCGCCTCTTTCAGGAGCTCTTTGTGGCTCGGGTGGAAGTATTGAGCCTGTTCCATTATCTAGTAAAAATTATCATTCTAAATGGTTTTGTCAATGATTGTTAGGAGCGCTGGCGATCTTCTTGGCCGCGGGCTTCAGGGACACAATCTCCATCCCCATGGCAAGTGAGTGGCTTTTGAGGAATCGAGGGCCGGGGCCGGGGCCGTTGGCGCAGGTTTCCGGGGTGGGTCCTTCACATCCGGAAGCGCTTCTCCAGGGGCCGGCGTTCCGGCACATAGACGGGGGCAATTTGGCCCTCGTTCCATTCCCGGGAGACATAGAGGTTGCAGTAGCAACTGCCGTATTCCGCCACATCCGGCCCCCGGTAGACACAGGGGCAGATGATGTCCCGGTCCCACTCCCGGTCCTCCGCCGCCAACCGGCAGGGGCAGCACATGTAGCCGTACCGGTCTTTGTTGGTCAGCAGCCCCTGCAGGAGTTCCAGGACCCGGGCCTTATCCTTATTGAAAAAGAAGCCCTGCGGTTCCTGGATTTTCCTCAAGGTGTCATAGAGTTCTTCAACCTTCATGGTATCCCCAGGTCCTTTTTGATCTCATCCTTCTTAAAGCCCACGATCACCTTGTCATCGATGACCAGGGTGGGGAAGGTGCACTGGGGATTTAACTTCTTAACTTCCTCCAAATATACCTTCCGCTTTTCCGGCTCCAGGGTGTCCACATCCACACAATCATAGTCAACGCCGCATTGATTCAAAAACTCCTTGGTATCTTTGCAATGACTGCAGGTGCTCAGCGCATAGAGTTTGACCTTGCACGGTTTCATCTCGGTTGCCTCGAATTTTGGTTTGGCGGTCACGGTTAAAGATTTAGGCGTAGTTAGTAACAGCAAACGCAGCAATTGAAAAGGATTTGAAAGATTTATATCATGTCCGCCTGGGTCTGACAACCGGGTAATCGCGCTCCACCCGGACCCGTCTGGAAATTGCCGTCCTTGACCCGGGACCTTATACCGTTTTCGGTCTTCCGTAAAATAATTTAGGGAATTCATTATGTTAGCCAAAGAGTTTGTTGCATCTGAATCTGAAATTGGTATTAGTACATGATTTCATCAATACGCTAACGGCAAATATCGCCCCCCTCACCCCAGCCCTCTCCCCCCGAAGCGGGGGGAGAGGGAGTAGGTTAATTCGCCGGGTTTAATGACCGCAGCGCCTGAAGTCGGTCCCAGCTTTTCCCCTCTCCCCCAATGGGGGAGAGCGACTGTCTGGGTGAGGGGGAAGTGATCTTCACGGAGTTAAGAAATGCGTTACCGTGTTTATGAACCACTTTACTTAGGCTTGAAACCGCGCTTGCGCAGACGGGGGCCGTGTGTTACCACAAGGCAGAGGGAGGGTTGCCCTGGACCGCGGCCGGCCCGGCGCGGCGCGCACCCGCCGGCGCCTTCGCCCCCTACCTGAAACCCCAAAGCGGATGCCCCATGACCCGCCTGCCCCGACAACTGGAAGGCCTGGCCCGGATGCTCACCTATATCCTGAGTCACCGGCCCGACGAATTCGGGCTGGTGCTCTCGGACGCGGGCTTCATTCCCATCAAGCACCTGCTCCAGGTTTTGACCGCGGAACCCGGCTGGGGGTTCGTGCGGCGCCATCACCTGGACCAGGTGGTGGGCCTGATCTCCCCCCCGGCCTTTGAGGTGGCCGAAGAGCAGATCCGGGCCCTGATGCCGGCCCACTTGCGCCGGGAGCCGGGGGAGCCCCCCCCTACCCTCCTCTATGCGGCCATCCCCCCCAAGGCCCACACCCGGGTGTGGGAGGAAGGGCTGCGGCCGCCCCCGGACCGGGAGCTGGTGCTGGCCGCCACCCCGGAACTGGCCCTGAAGCTGGGGCGCCGCCGGGCGCCTTCGCCCATCCTGGTCACGGTCCAGGCCCAGGCCGCGGCCCGGCGCGGGGTGAGCTTTACGGGCTACGGCGAGGGCCTCTACCTGGCCCCGGCCCTGGCCCGGGACCTGCTGCAACTGCCGCCGCCCCCCCCGGCCCCGGAAAAGCCCAAAGCCGAGAAGCCCCGGCCCGCGGCGCCGACGCCCGGCAGTTTTTTCCCGGACCTGCCCGGGATGTTCCAGCCCGCCCCCCAAGACCGCCGCCGGGGCAA
>CAYNMI010000387.1:0-2396 GCA_964398095.1 uncultured Desulfobacca sp. | reverse complement strand
CTCCACCTCGTTCCGCTCCACCAACTCGCCCAAGCGCGTCCGATATTCCAATTGCCGGACCAGGGCCTGATATTTTTTGCCTTCTTTGTCCCAAAAATCCTTGCCGCTTTCATCCGGCAAATTCCACTGCTTCTGTTCTTGCTCACCGGGGCGCCCCGGACCACGCACCCCCTGGTGCTTATGCAGCCAAGCCCGGATCTGGATCAGATCGTAACGTCCACCGGAGAGCGCGGGCATCCCCTTGCGGTAAGCCCAGCGCTGCACCGTCCGCAGGGACTTTTTAAAATGCAGAGCTACCTTTTCCAAACTATCGACGATGCTGTCGCTGCTCGCCTCCGGTTTTTCCTCGGGCTTACCCCGCAATTTCTCCTCTAATAATCCAAAAGACTTTATCTCTCCCGGGGTTAGGATCTCGCCCCCTTGGATTTTTTTCAAAATATCCTGGTAGGCCTTGGCGGTGGCCTTGGGGCCCAGATCCAATAACTTTTCCGTATCCAGACCTTTGGGATGTTCTTCCGTCATTTCAGGCGCAGACCTCCATGAGCTTCGGTTCCAGGCCCATCTGGGCCAGGCGCTCCAGGCTGACGGCGACATACTCGGGGGCGATTTCCATGCCGTAACAAACCCGCCGGAGTTGCTCCGCGGCAACCATGGTCGTGCCGGACCCCAGGAAGGGGTCATAGATTATCTCCCCCTCCTGGGAGCTGTTTTTGATGGCCCGAACGATTAACTCCACCGGCTTCATGGTGGGATGAAATTCGGATTTTAAAGGCTTATCCACCTCCCACAAGGAATTCTCACCGGCGCCCCCATAGAACCTATGGCCAGCCCCCTCCACCCAGCCGTAGATAATCGGCTCATGCTTGTAGTTGTAGTCTGAATGTCCCAGGACGTGATTATTCTTGGCCCAGATCAGGATGTGGTGGAGCGGGAAGCCGGAATCTTTGAGTGCCTGGAGGAGGAACAGGAGGAGATCGCCGCCCTGGGGGCCGGTCACATAATAACAGGTTCCCGGCCTGGCATGGCGGCGGGCGGCCGTAAAGGCTGCCCTCCAAAAGGCCGACATCTCCTCCGGGTTTTGGTGATCACAGGCAATAGGAGTCTGAACGCGGTTGCCCTTGTCAATGGCATTCAGGAACTTATTTTTGGCGGCATAGGAAACCCCGTAAGGGGGGTCGGTCACCAGGAGGTCATATTTTTCTTCAGCAAACAATTGGTCAGAGTGCAGGCAATCCCCACAAGCCAGCCGATGCCGGCCCACCTGCCATATCTGCCCTAAAGCCGTGCCCCACTTTTCTTGCAGCTCCGTGGCTTTGTCAATCTCGGGGCCGGGATCTTCCGGCACCGGCTCGTGGCCTTCGCCTTCCAGCGGCAAAATATCGGTCAACTCCTCCAGATCGAACCCGGTCAACTCCATATCGAAATTCATTTCCTGCAGCGCCTTGAGCTCGGATGCCAAAGTCTCGGGAGACCATTCGGACTCGGCAACCTTGTTGTCGGCAATCCGGGCGGCCCGGGCCTGCTCGAGGCTCAAGTAATCAGCCACCACCACCGGCACGGTCTTGAGGCCCAGCTTCTGAGCCGCCAGCAGCCGGCCATGGCCCTTGATTATCACCATATCCGTATCCACCACAATCGGCTGGTCCCAGTGAAACTCGGTTATCTGGTCGGCCAGCTTCTTAACCTGGACCTCCGGGTGTGCTTTAGCGTTCTGGGCGTATGGAAGGACCTTCTCGATCGGGAGCTGTTCGATTTTCATCTAATTTCCCCTTCCCGAAAATTTGCTTATCGTTTTTGACGCTTCATGTGGTCTAACGTCATCTTGCGACACCCGAAAAAATTGTCGTACGTGGTAAAGCGATGCGCCTTCGGACCCTCGTTAAATTTTGCCCCAGGAAGGACCCGTCGCACCCGGCATGCCAACAAACACCCTCCCTTTCCACCGCACCTAAAAGCAAATCATTGGCCTTCTCACTCATCTTGGATTTGGAATCACGCTGATCCATCTGGATAACTCCGCGCGGGTTTCCGGGTTATTCGGGTTTTTTTCTTCCACTCTCTAGATAAATCGAACGATAGACTTCTATCTCTTCATGTAGGGTAAGGGAATTAAATCCGCAGAAACCTGCACCATTAATTAACTCACTGAAATAACAATAATTAATCTCCATAAAGAAACCCGCGCTGTTTAAAGAGGTGCAACTGTCCACAGAGTTACTTTCCTCGCTGTATTAACCCGTTGTAATGCCAGATTATTTTGTCCATAAGGCCGTTTCTCTTTCCGGGCCAAAGCCCTCCCCAGGCTCCGTTCGAAACTCTTCTCCGGGTCTCTGAGAACCTGTTCCAGGTTATCGGGCAGAGTGGCGACGAATTCAGGATTATCTCTCAAGATGCCT
>CAYNMI010000386.1:0-2399 GCA_964398095.1 uncultured Desulfobacca sp. | reverse complement strand
CCGGTCGCTCCCCACCCAGACCCGGTCGATGAAATCGGGCCCCGGCAGGTGCAGACTCTCTTTGGCAAATCCTTCGCACTTATGGGTCAGCAGGTCCTCGGCTTCAGCGCCTAACAACGATTGAATTTTTTTGATCAAGGGCCACCTCCTAAAACACGGTTTGGGGTTTTCAGCTTTTAGATTTCGGGAGCGGCGTGCACCTTGCGCCTCCTGAGCAACTCTTCAAACCAGTTTCTCAGGGGCCTGTAGCCCACACCCAAACATTATGAAAAGACTTGGTGGGGCGGGCCTCCGTGCCCGCCGGCATCCTGGATTCATGGGGCGCCGGGCGCACCCCGTATGAACTTTGAACCTTGAACTCTTCAATCCAGACCAGTGAATGATTCCCGTCAATTTGAGACCTCTTATAAATATAAGACTGCCGTCATCTTAGGCAAGACTTCGGTTCATTTCCCCGCCCGTGAATTTATCAACTCCATCGCCGCCTGCGCGGCCCGGGCCGAGGCCCCCGGCCCCCCCAACCGGGTGATGACCCGGGCCAGGCCCCGGCGCAGCGCGGCCAGGCGCCCCGGGTCGGCAATAAGACTCAAGACCTCCCCGGCCAGACGTCCCGGAGTGAAATCGTCCTGGATAAGCTCCGGAAAGACGCGCTCCCCGGCCAACAGGTTGGCCATGCCCACATGCTCCACCCGGACGAGCCGCCGGCCCACCGCAAAGGTAAGGGGCGACACCCGGTACACAATGACCGTGGGCGTCCCCGCCAGGGCCGCCTCCACCGTGGCCGTGCCCGAGGCCACCACCGCCACCTGCGCCGCGCCTAAAGCTTGGTAAGCGAGACCGTGGACTATTTTGAGGAGAGGCCCGGGGGACGTTTTTCGTAAGGGGTCCCCCGTCCTCCACTCAAACTCCCCTGCCATCCCTCCATAAGGGATTGGGGGAGGGGGCTTGGGGGAGTTTTTCGTAAGTGTAAGGGCTTTCGCCCTTAGCCCCCTCCCCCAAACCTCATCCACTATCCCCTCTACCAACTCCCGCGGCGCGGTGGAGGCCAGGGGCAGGATAAACTGGGTTTGGGGGATGGACTGATGGATGAGGCCTGCGGCCTGGAGCATCGTGGGCAGGTGCCGCTCGATTTCGCCGGCCCGGCTGCCGGGCAGCAGGGCGATGGTAAGGGCCTCCGGGTCCAGGTGATGTTCCGCCAGGAAGGCCCGGCGGTCCGGCAGGGGCGGCAGGGTTTCCCGGAAGGGATGCCCCACGTACTCCACCGCCACGCCCCGCTGCCGGTAGAAGTCGGCCTCAAAGGGAAAGATCACCACCATGCGGTCCGTGAGCCGGGCGATGGTGCGGACCCGGTAGGTGCGCCAGGCCCAGACCTGGGGACTGATGTAGTACAGCACCGGCACCCGCCAATATTTGGCCAGGCGGGCCACCCAAAAATTGAAGTCGGGAAAATCCACCAGGATGGCCAGGTCGGGGGGCGCGGTTTTCAGTGCCCCACCGATGGTTTTCAAAGCCCGCCAGATGGCGGGCAGGTGGCCCACCACTTCCAGGAGGCCCACCACCGCCAACTCCGAGGCGGGGGTCAGAATCCGCACCCCCTGGGCGGCCATGGCCTCGCCCCCCACCCCGAAGAACTCCGCGGCAGGGCAGAACTCCCGGCAGGCCGCCACCAGCCGGGCGGCGTGGTCATCCCCGGAGGCCTCCCCCGCAACGATGAGGATGCGGGGCGGCTTAAGCCCCGGGGCAAAAGGCGGCTTGGCGCAAGGGGGGCAAGTGTTAGAATTTTTTATGGTATTGCCCTCCATATTACCCCTTGCACCCATTGGCCCGGTTCACGAATTAAAAACCGGCATTTCCCTTTTCGCCTTTTCGCCTTTTCCCCGTTTCCCCCCAAATCTTTACCCGTTTATCTCGTTCCCAAGCTCCTGCTTGGGAACGCCCATTTTTAGCCCAGGCTCTGCCTGGGCCCCATAGGCAGAGGTCGATCCGGGCGTCCCTCCTTTTCGCCTTTTTCCCTTTTCCCCTTTTCCCCCCAAATCTTTACCCCTTGGCCAGCTTCATCGCCGCGTTAATTTCCAACGCCAGGTCCAGGGCGGCCCGCCCCGCTTCCCCGGGGATGGGCGCTTCCCCGCCGTTCTGGATGGCCTGCACAAAGGCCTCGATTTCCTTGAGAAGCACGTCTTCCTGGGAAAACCGCCGGGTCTCCAGGGCCACCCCCGGCAGCGGCCCCAGGGCCCCGTCCTTGCGGGAGGCGGCGGTGAGTTCCCGGTTCTCAAAGTCCACCGCCAGGTAGGCGTCGGGCTGGAAGAGGCGGAACTTGCGCATACTCTTGAAGGACATGCGGGACGCGGTGAGGTTGGCGATGCAGCCGTCGCCGAACTCCAGCCGGACGTTGGCCAGGT
>CAYNMI010000385.1:0-2403 GCA_964398095.1 uncultured Desulfobacca sp. | reverse complement strand
CATTTTCCTGGGATTTTCCCTGGGCTTCGCGACCATGGCTCTCGTGTCCGCGAGGCACAACCGGCTCCAAGGCGAAGAGGCGCAAGAGACGACAGGTCATCTTATCCGCGCCGCTTCTCCCATCCGTGGGGTTAACCGTTTGCTTCCGGCCAGACTGCAGGCCTCCGGAGAGTCATGTTTGCTTACACCCGGGTCTTGAAAAGGCAGAAGGCTATTCGCAGGTAGACCACCAATAAAGGAGTAGATCATGCCGTTAATCCACGTGGTAATAGTCTTGATCGTAGTTGGTGTGCTTCTCTGGCTCGTCAACTCATACATCCCCATGGCGGGCTCCATTAAGATGATCTTGAATGCTGTCGTAGTCATTGTCGTGGTCTTGTGGCTCCTGAGCGTTTTTGGGCTTATTGGTGAACTCTCCAATATCCGGGTGGGGAAGTAACTGTCTTGGTTCAGCGCCAGAATTAGTAGGAGGGGCAGATGAAAAAGATCATGGGACTGGGGGCGATGCTCCTGGCAGGTTTATTGGTAATCCCCGGCAATCTCGGGCTGGCGAGCCCAGTCCTGGCCCAAAGCGATGCGCAGACGCATGCAGATCAGCAACTGCAAGAGCAACGGCAGAAGCGGCAAGAGGAATTGCGGGATCAAGAACGGGAGGGGAGACAACCGAAAACTACCGGCCAGCGTCAGCAAGACGCGGTCAAGCGCCAGCAGGATGCCAACCAGCGCCAGAAAGCCGCCGAACGGCGCCTGCGGCAACTCGAGCAAGAAGAATAATAAGACCGCCTAAACCATGCTACCGGAGGTAATTGCCATGAACCGAGTAACCAGAATATCAGCGTGGCTGGCAATGGGGCTTGTCATCGCCGCGGCCCTGGCCATTTTCCCAGGCGCCGCCGCGGCCCAGACTTTGGACATCAGCATCGAATCCGAGACTGGGGGCTCCCCCCCGGGGGAACTCCTGCTCACCGATCCTACCGGAGACCGGACGGGTCCTGAGACCACGGACATCCACCTGCGCAATCCGATGAGCGGCCTTTATAACCTGCGGGTAATCGGCCGGAAAACCGGAGTTTACCTCTTGATCCTTAAGGCTTATACCGCCAGCGGCAGCACCTCGGATGTGCGGTTTCCCCATATGACTATCAAGGATGGAGAGGTCCATCACTATCGGGTAAATTTTTCAGCCGAGGGGCCTAAGCTCGATGTGCTGAGGACCCGGATAACAAAGGAGTAAATACTATGTGCATGCGGGTTCAAACGTCCACTTCCGGTGAAGCTGCAGGCCTCACACAATTCAACCTAAAGGAAATCATTATGTCCATTGAATCAGCCAGAGCCTTTGTGGAAAAGATGCGGAAAGATGCGGAATTCCAGAAGCAAATCCTGGCCGCCGAGTCTGCTGCCAAGAGAAGAGAGCTCATCAAGAGCGCCGGATTCGATTTCCAAAGAATCTACCTGGACTCTTTGGTAAGCGAACTAAGCCCCGAAGAAAGAGATGCTTTGATGCTGTTATGATTTTTTTGCAGTGCAACTTTCATGGCATTCAGGGCTTGATACGGAAGATGAGCTGCCGCATAACGCGGCCTAAAACTCTTAACCAAAGGGAGAATAACATGAAAGGTAAATTCAATTTCAAGTTAGGGGCACTCTGCGCCATCCTCAGCGCGATGCTGCTGCTGCCCGCACTGGGCCAGGCCAAAGAAAAGGGAGAGGCGCACTACAAGGCCCAAAATGACCAAATGATCAAAGAGCTGAAGCTTGCTCCTGAAAAAGAGAAGGCAATTCTGGCGGTGGAAGATAAGTATGCGAGAGAGCGCCAAGCAATCATGGCCGGCGTGCAGAAAGCTCATGATGATTTGCAGGCGGCGTTGGCGGCAGCCAAGCCAGACGAGGCGAAGCTGAAGACATTGGTAGGCGCGTTGATCGCCAGCCAGGATAAGATGTTCACTTCCTTTAAGAATCAGCGGGACGAGGAACTGGCGCTGATGACCCCGGCTGAACAAGCCAAGTATCTTATGGTACAGGGGCAATGGCGAGAGAAGATGATAGAGAAACATAACCAGAAAGCCGCCGGGGAAAAGAAATAATCCAAACGGGCCGGTTATCTTTCAGAAAGATCAGTAAGTTGGGGCAACTGCAACTGAGGCTGCCGCCCTTCCGATTGACGAGCGTGCAGGTTCTTAATGGACAAAAGGAGTTTGACCATGAAAGCAGTTTTTAGGGTTTTGCTGCTGGTGTTGTTAATCACCGGACTGGCCTTCAGCGCCACTTCGGTAAGCGCCCAGCAATCGGGAGTACAACAATTGATTTCACAGATGCTCTCCGGAATCAATCCTCAATGGGCCCAAATCCCGGGAGCACCAGGAGTGCAATACGCCCCCAATGCCAATGCCGACCTGTTCC